>JANNOS010000115.1:0-8845 GCA_031399315.1 Methylophilaceae bacterium
AAAAGGCTGTCAAAAATGACAGCCCTTTAAGAGAACAAATTACTTGTTCATTACGTACATTGTTACTTCAAAGCCAAAACGCATTTCAGTAGCTGCTGGAGTTGTCCACATGATAATTTCCTTTTTAAGTAAGTTAATAAACGCGCTGTTGCTTTGTTAACTATTGTTCCGTTAATTAAGTGCCACAACGTAATGCGAATACTGCGCTTAAATATAAATTACCAATACTGCAAAGATACCGAATAAGTCCTAAGTAAATTCATGATGGGCAGCTAATGTTTATGTACCGCCACTATCTGTGGCTATATCACGTAATGCAGCATTTCTCCCGTCAATCCACTTGACGGCGTGTGCGAACAGCTAATGCAAGTTTTTCAAGTACCTCTATCGTATCATTCCAGCCCAAACAAGCATCAGTAATCGATTTTCCGTATTCCAAAACACAACCTGGTGTGTGTTCTTGGCGACCTTCATTGAGATGCGATTCGAGCATCACGCCCATAATGCGTGACTCACCTCGAGATAATTGTGCGGCGACATCAGCTGCCACATTTTTTTGTTTTAGAAAATCTTTTTGACTATTGCCATGGCTGCAGTCCACCATCACTAAAGGCCTCAAGCCAGCTGAAGCAATAATGTCACAAGCCGCATCTACGCTCGAGGTATCATAGTTTGGCGTTTTCCCGCCGCGCAGAATGATATGGCAGTCTTCATTGCCTGCAGTCGATATAATCGCTGACTGCCCTTCTTTAGTTACAGATAAAAAATGGTGCGGAGTTTCTGCGGTTTTAATCGCATCTATCGCCACGCGTACGCTGCCATCTGTACCATTTTTAAAGCCTACAGGGCACGATAAGCCTGATGCCAACTCACGATGCACTTGCGATTCAGTTGTGCGTGCGCCAATGGCACCCCAACTTACTAAATCAGCTGTATATTGTGGGGTTATCATGTCTAAAAATTCCATACCTGCAGGCAAGCCTAACTCATTCACATCTAACAAAAACTTACGTGCCGTTGCTAGGCCTTCGTTAATATCGTAGCTGCCATCCAAATGTGGGTCATTAATCAAGCCTTTCCAGCCCACGGTGGTGCGTGGTTTTTCAAAATATACACGCATCACTATCACCAAGTCTGCTGCCAGATGATTACGCGTCTCTAATAAGCGACGCGCATACTCAAGTCCAGCTTTGGGGTCATGAATAGAACACGGGCCCACAATCACTAATAGACGGTCATCTGCCTGATGTAAAATTTGATGAATTGCCGCACGCGCTTCTAAAATATTTTGCGTGGTTTCAGCGCTTTCTTTTAGATTTCCCAATAGTCGAGATGGTGGAATTAACTCTTTAATTTCAAGTACGCGTACGTCATCCGTTGCCAATTTTTCATGGGCTAAAACTTCTTGCTTAGATTTATTATTTTGTGACATATTTACTCTAAAACTTCTGCTAATACTTCTAAAAATCGTGCATTCTCACTGAACAATCCGATACTGACACGCAAATAATCTGGCATTTCATAGTTGGCTACTGGGCGTACAATCACCCCTTTTTTAAGTAATTGCTGATTAACACTGGCGGCATTTGGCACTTTAAAGCTCACAAAGTTTGCGTATGAAGGAATATATTCTAATCCCATCTTAGTTAAACCTTGTGTTAATTGTGCCATCCCTGCTTGATTAAGTGCGTAACTACGCGCAACAAAATCATCATCCGCAAGTGATGCCACTGCCGCAACTTGCGCAATGCTATTTACGTTAAATGGTTGTCGCACACGGTTCAATATATCTGCCACGCTTGCGTGCATTAGCCCGAAACCAACGCGCAAGCCTGCTAAACCATACGCCTTAGAAAAGGTGCGCGAGATGATTAAATTATCAAATTCAGCCAACCAACGAATCGCTTCAGATTTATCTTGCGCACTTAAATACTCGTCATATGCTTCATCTAACAAAATAAGCACATGCCTAGGAACCGCATGGATAAAGGCTCTCAGAGCATCTTTTTTTAGCAGTGTTCCGGTAGGATTATTGGGATTTGCAATAAAAATAAGTTTGGTTTTTGGCGTAATCGCCTTTAAAAAACCATCTAAATCATGCGCATAATTTTTAGCTGGAATCACCACGCCTTTAGCGCCAACTGCCTGCGTCACCAGTGGATAAACCGCAAAAGCATGTTGCGAATAGACAGCCTCATCGCCGACCGTTAAAAAAGCACGTGCGGCGAGCTCTAAAATATCGTTAGAGCCGTTACCAAATACAATCTGGTTTTGAGCCACGTTAAATTTTTTGCTGACTGCATCCCGCAGCACAAAGCTATTACCATCTGGGTAACGCGCAATGTCGGCAATCGCATCATCAATCGCCATTTGTGCTTTTGGGCTGATGCCAAGCGGGTTTTCATTTGACGCAAGCTTAACAATATCAGCTTCGACCAAGTCCATTTCGCGGGCGAGTTCAGAAATCGGCTTGCCGCCTTGGTATGGCGCAATTTCACGAATATATTGCGGGGCCAGACTTGTTAAATTCGAGCTTGTTAAATTTAAATTGGCTAATTTGATATCTGTGGAATTCATAAAAACTTAAAAAACTAAATAACAGCTGCTGGATATGAACCCAACACTTTGAGCATAGATGCACGTTGCTCACATTCTTGTAGAGCGGCTTTCACTTTGGCATTCGAAATGTGACCTTCTACATCCACAAAAAAGATGTAATCCCAAAGCCCTTGTTTTGATGGGCGAGATTCAAATTTGGTCATGCTAACACCGTGCCTAGAAAGCGGCTCAAGCAGCTCTACCATCGCGCCAGGCTTGTTTTGCGATGTCATCACGATTGAAGTTTTATCTTTGCCAGAAGGCGCTACGTCGTGATTTGCCAACACCAAGAAGCGTGTGGTGTTTTTAGCGTCATCTTCAATATTTTCAGCCAGCACGTGCAAATCAAACAGCTCTGCCGCGCGCTTACTGGCAATCGCCGCTGCAAACGTACCATCGGCCGCAACTAAATCATGGATCATTTGTGCAGCGCGCGCATTACTGGTGACCGCCTCGCATTCTACTTTTGGCAAGGTTTTATTGAGCCACTCATGACACTGCGCGAGTGATTGGCTGTGCGAGAATACGTGCGAAATTTGTGTAATATCCGTTTGCTTAGAAAGCAAACAATGGTGTATCGGCAGCGTAATTTCGCCACACACTTTTAACGAAGTGCTTAACAACAAATCTAAGGTTAATCCAATCGCGCCTTCAGTAGAGTTTTCTACTGGCACCACGCCATAATCGGCTTGCTTGGCTTCAACCGTGCGAAATACTTCATCGATGGTGCCACAGACGACCGCATTACGCCCTTGACCAAACTGTTTGAGCGCAGCTTCTTCACTATAGGTGCCCAATGGTCCTAAAAACGCGATAGAGAGCTCTTTTTCTAATGCACGACAGTTAGACATCACCCCACGAAAAATATGGCCAACAGCCTCTTTAGACAGCGGCCCCGCGTTATTCTCTTGCAAACGACGCAATATTTGCGCTTCACGTTCTGGCCGATAAATCACGCCGTCACTTTTTAGCTCGCCAATTTGGCGCGCAAGCTTGGCCCGCTCGTTCACGAGTTGTAACAATTGATCATCAATCGCATCAATTTTATCGCGATAATTTTTTAGTACGTCACTCATTTAATAATCGTATATTCTCTAATCTAAACTACTCGCTTAATCTTGCCTTTGTGGCAATAAACGCACCGTCATCACACCTTCAATCGCGCGAATCTTTGCCAGTGAAGATTCTGCTGCAGGACTATCTAAATCTAACATGGTATAGGCAATATCACCACGCGATTTGTTCACCATATTGTGAATATTAATACCCGCTTGCGCCATTGCAGTAGAAATTTGCCCAACCATATTAGGAATATTCGCACTTGCAACCGCAACGCGATGCGGCGCTTCGCGCGGCATATTCACAGCAGGGAAATTGACCGAGTTGCTAATATTACCGTTTTCTAAAAACTCGCGCACTTGGTCAACCACCATCATGGCACAATTATCTTCTGCCTCTTGCGTAGATGCGCCTAAATGCGGCAATGCCACCACGCCGGTGTGCGCTTTCATACGCGCTGTGGGAAAATCACACATATACGCACGCATTTTTTTGCTATCTAAGCCGTCAATCACCGCTTGCTCGTCAATGACACCTTCACGTGCAAAATTGATTAACACTGCACCTTGCTTCATCAAGTCCACACGCGCCTTATTGACCATGTGTTTAGTTGCATCTATCAAGGGCACATGCAGCGTAATAAAATCGCTGTGCTTAAATAATTCATCCACAGTATGCACGCGTTTCACCTCAGAAGATAAGCGCCATGCGGCATCTACCGTGATATCTGGGTCAAAACCTAACACTTTCATACCAAGCTTAAGTGCAGTATCTGCTACCATGCCGCCGATTGCACCCAGACCAACAATGCCTATCGTACGGCCAGGTAACTCTATGCCTGCAAAATGCTTCTTCCCATCCTCTACCAGCGTTGAAAGCGTTGCATCATCACCTTTTAAGCCGGCCACAAACTGCATTGCTGGTGAGATATTGCGCGCCGCCATGAGCATGCCTGTTAACACTAGTTCTTTCACCGCATTTGCGTTTGCACCTGGCGTATTAAATACCACGATGCCACGCTTACTCATATCCGCAATGGGAATGTTGTTAGTACCAGCACCAGCACGACCAATGGCTTGCACACTTGGGGGAATCACCATGTCATGCATCTTGGCTGAACGCACTAAAATCGCTTCTGGCTCTGTCACTTCACCACTGACTTCATAACGCTCGGCTGGCAATCGTTTTGTGCCCACCGAGGCAATTTTATTTAGCACTAATACCTGACGTTTCCCCAAGCTATTCCCCTTAATATTTTTATAATATTTATTGTGATGCTGGATAATGCTAATTACTAACTAATGTGAGTCACTAACTATTGCTTTTTTACTGGCTATTGCTTTTTTCAAAGTCTTTCATAAACTGTACTAATACGCGCACACCTTCAACTGGCATAGCGTTATAGATAGAAGCACGCATGCCGCCTACAGAGCGATGGCCTTTTAATTGCACTAAGCCCAGCGCTTTGGCTTGTTTCAAAAACTCATCATCTAGCGCTTCATTTTTAAGCGTGAAAGGAATATTCATACGTGAACGATTTTCCTTAGCCGTTGGGCAGCCATAAAAATCAGTCGTATCTAAATAGTCATACAAAAGATTTGCTTTTTCGATGTTGATTTTTTCCATCGCGCTCAAGCCGCCTTTAGCTTTAAGCCATTTAAACACTAAACCTGCTACATAAATCGCAAAAGTTGGCGGCGTGTTATACATCGATTCATTTTCTGCATGAATTTTGTAATCGTACATACTTGGTGTACTCGGCAAAGTTTCACCAATTAAATCTTCTCGTACAATAATAATTGCTAAGCCTGCTGGCCCGATATTTTTTTGTGCACCCGCATAAATCATCGCATATTTACTAACATCAATTGGGCGAGATAAAATATGTGATGACATGTCTGCTACCAGCGGCACTGTGCCTGCATCTGGCGTCAAGAAAATTTCTACGCCACCGATGGTTTCATTTGAGCAGTAATGCACATAAGCCGCATCTGGATTAAGTTTCCACTGATCTTGGCTAGGTGCATAACTAAAGTTTTTATCAGCAGAAGTTGCAACTACGTTCACTTCACAATATTTTTTAGCTTCCGCAATGGCTTTTTTAGACCATTCGCCTGTATTCAAGTAATCCGCTGTTTTCTTGCCGCGGAGCAGATTCATTGGAATCATGGCAAATTGCGCAGAACCGCCGCCTTGCAAGAAAAGCACTTTGTAATTCGCTGGAATGCCCATCAACTCACGTAAATCCGCCTCGGCTTCGGCAGCTATTCCCATAAACTCTTTGCCGCGATGACTCATTTCCATCACAGACATGCCTGAACCATGCCAATCTAATAATTCGGCTTGCACCTGTTGCAGCACATCGCTAGGCAACACTGCAGGGCCTGCGGCAAAATTGTAAATCTTGGTCATTGCTTACTTTTCCTTAAAATAAATTATTTAAATATTATGCTTCAGGTTCTTCGTCGTCAGTTTCTACGATTTTCTCTAAACCAGAGAGTTTTTCACCCTCACCCAAATTAATCAGCGTGACGCCTTGGGTAGCGCGACCTAGTTCGCGAATTTCTTTTACACGGGTACGAATTAACACACCGCCAGTGGTAATCAGCATAATTTCATCTTCTTCATTGACTAATTTTGCAGCTACAACTAAACCGTTGCGCTCACTAATTGCAATCGCCTTAACACCTTGCGTGCCACGTCCAGAATGACGGAAATCAGCCAATACTGTGCGTTTGCCATAGCCATTTTCTGTCGCTACCAAGACGGTTTGCTGATCATTGTCAGCAATTAAAAGTGACAGCACTTGCTGTTTAGGCGCTAATTTCATGCCACGCACACCACGCGTTGCACGACCCATTGGGCGTACTCCATTTTTTTCGTCGTTTTCGGTAAACCAAACCGCTTTACCGCCGTTAGAGACCAACACAATATCGTTGCTTCCGTTGGTAATTTCAGCGCCGATGAGGAAATCATCATCATCTAAATTAATAGCGATAATGCCTGATTTACGTGGATTTGCAAATTCACTTAAAGCGGTTTTTTTCACGGTACCTTGTGAGGTTGCCATAAAGATGAAGTGATTTTCGTCAAACTCTTTTACCGCTAAAATCGCGTTAATTTTCTCGCCCTCTTCAAGCGGGAACAAATTCACAATTGGCTTGCCACGGCCAATACGACTGCCTTGTGGCACTTCATATACTTTCAACCAGTACACACGACCGCAGCTTGAGAAACACAAGATGTAATCGTGCGTATTCGCGACAAACATTTTGTCGATAAAATCATCTTCTTTTGTTGGTGCAGCAGTTTTACCACGACCACCGCGACGTTGTGCACGATATTCATCAAGCGGCTGCGATTTCACATAACCCGTATGAGATAGCGTGACTACAACATCTTGCGGCGTAATTAAATCTTCCAAACTTAAGTCTTGCGTATTTTCGATAATTTCACTGCGGCGTTTGTCACCAAATTGCTTCCTAATTTCAGTTAACTCATCACTAATAATGGCAGTTACACGTGGCGCATTGGCTAAAATATCCAACAAATCAGCAATTTCATCCATCACTTCTTTATACTCGGTGACAATTTTATCCTGTTCCAATCCAGTTAAGCGTTGCAAACGCATTTGCAAGATCTCTTGCGCCTGTACGTCACTTAATCTGTAACCTTTTGGTGTCAAACCAAAGTCAACACTCAAACCTTCTGGGCGTGAAGCTTCCATGGCAGCGCGTTTCAGCATTTCCTCTACCACCGTGGAATGCCAAAGCTTCGCCATCAAATCCACTTTAGCTTCTGGTGGCGTAGGCGCGGCTTTAATAATCGCTATCATCTCATCCACATTCGCTAACGCAACTGCCAAGCCTTCTAACACATGGCCTCTGGCACGCGCTTTTTTAAGCTCGAAAACGGTACGGCGTGTAATCACTTCGCGACGATGACGTAAGAATGCTTCAAGCATTTGTTTTAGATTCAACAAGCGTGGCTGGCCATCCATAATGGCCACCATATTCATGCCAAAAGTATCTTGCAACTGCGTTTGCTTGTAGAGGTTATTTAAAATTACCTCGCCAATTTCGCCGCGTTTTAGCTCAATCACCACACGCATGCCTGATTTATCAGACTCGTCGCGCAGATCAGAAATACCTTCTATTTTTTTCTCGTTAACTAGCTCAGCAATTTTTTCGACGAAGGTTTTTTTGTTGACTTGGTATGGAAGCTCATCGACCACCAACATCTGACGACCGCCCGATTTATCCATATCTTCAAAGTGGGTGCGACCACGCATGACCACGCGGCCACGGCCAGTGCGGTAACCTTCTTTAACACCCACTGTGCCATATATAATGCCCGCAGTCGGGAAATCTGGCGCAGGCACTAAATCAATCAGCTCTTCAACGCCTACTTCAGGGTCCTTAAGCAAAGCAAAACAGGCATCCAACACTTCGCTAATATTGTGTGGTGGAATGTTTGTCGCCATGCCTACAGCAATACCAGAACTGCCGTTAATAAGCAGATTTGGGATACGCGCTGGCATGATAAGCGGCTCATTCTCGCTACCATCATAGTTTGGGCCAAAATCGACAGTCTCTTTATCGATATCAGCTAATAATTCGTGTGCGATTTTTGCCATGCGGATTTCGGTATAACGCATCGCAGCCGCGTTGTCGCCATCGACAGAACCAAAGTTACCTTGACCATCGACCAGCATGTAACGCAGGCTGAAATCTTGCGCCATACGCACAATCGTGTCATACACCGCGGTATCACCATGCGGATGATATTTACCAATCACATCGCCGACAATACGCGCAGATTTTTTATACGGCTTGTTGTAGTCATTTGATAGCTCGTGCATCGCAAATAAAACGCGTCTATGCACAGGTTTCAGACCATCGCGCACATCAGGCAGCGCGCGGCCTACAATCACGCTCATAGCGTAATCGAGGTAGCTGCGGCGCATCTCGTCTTCTAGCGAAATCGGCAGGGTTTCTTTGGCGAACTGGTCGGGTGATTGATTTGCTGGCGGTTTATCCATTAATTACTTCCGTCGTGATTTCTGTTTAGATTTCTCGGCTAAATTTTACCTATACAAATTTTGCATATCTTATAAAATTTGTATAAAAATCAAGTGTTTTCCGAGAGGGTTTTCTGATTATTTAATGCACAAATTCTAGCACGTTTA
>JANNOS010000131.1:0-4182 GCA_031399315.1 Methylophilaceae bacterium
GCACGCGCTTGAGCGCGACGAACTTTTCGCTGTCGGGGATCGCCTCCGGCGGCAGCACCAGCGCGCCCAGCCGCGACAGCTCGAAGGCGAGCTCGTTCCAGGTGGCGAAGCGGTGCTCGGGCTTCTTGCCGAGCAGCTTGAGCATCGCCATGTCGATGTCTTTCGGCAGCCCTTTACGCAGGCTCGAGGGCGGCGCGGGATTCTCGGTGAGGATCTTCTTCACCAGGCCTTCAAGCGTGTCGGAGACGAACGGGCGCTACACTAAGAATATATTGTTTATTTGTGGCGGCGCGTTTGATGGCTTGGATCGCGTGATTCGCAGGCGCTCAGAAAAAGGTGGTATTGGTTTTGGCGCAGAAGTGCAAAGCAAGGATGATATCAACGATATCGGTGCGGTGTTGCGAGATGTCGAGCCAGAAGATTTGATTAAATTTGGCTTGATTCCAGAGTTTATTGGACGCTTGCCAGTCGTGGCGACCTTAGAATCGTTAGACGAAGATGCGCTGATGACGATTTTAACTGAGCCTAAAAACGCACTGACCAAACAATATATTAAATTATTCAAGATGGAAGGCGTAGATTTAGAATTTAGAGATTCTGCGCTACATCTGATTGCTAAAAAAGCACTAGAGCGCAAAACTGGCGCGCGTGGCTTGCGCTCGATTATGGAGCATTCTTTATTGGAAATCATGTACGATTTGCCTTCCATTGAGAATTTAAGCAAAGTGGTGATTGATGAAGGTACAATTAAAGGCGACTCTCAGCCTTTGTTGATTTATCAAGATGCGCCCAAAGTGGCCGAGTCAGCTAGTTAGGTTGACCAGCTAGCTCATCCTCCCTTAAGGTAGCCCTAGTTGGGCTATTGCAAATAATAGGTTGTGGTTTTATAGTGTTTATAAAGCAACAATACCCTAATTTATTCTTGATTAGTACTTGAAGTCGCGAAGAATGTTCCCAATCTAAAAGCATTGGTAGTATATTTACCTATAGATTATACAAAGATAATTATACCAAGCTACATTGAAAGAAATTTATGACTGAACAAACTTTGCCAGAAAAAGCATTTGAAATTCCGCAAGACATGATGCCCTTATTGCCACTACGCGATGTGGTGGTTTACCCACATTTGGTCATTCCATTGTTTGTCGGCCGTGCAAAATCAGTCAAAGCGCTTGAAATAGCATCTGATGGCAGTAAACAAATTTTGCTGGTGGCACAAAAATCTGCCAATAAAGATGAGCCAGATGCTGAAGATTTATATGAAATTGGCACTTTGGCGACGGTATTGCAAATGCTTAAGTTGCCAGATGGCACAGTCAAAGTGCTTGTTGAAGGCTTGCATCGTGTACGTGTTTCTGAGTTTTTAGAAACCGATGAATGTTTTTTGGCTAAAGCTGAAAAAATAGCAGACCCTGAAGAGAATGACGATGAAACAGAAGCTTTAATGCGCACTGTATTTACCCAGTTCGATCAATACGTCAAGCTTAACAAAAAAATCCCACCAGAAATATTGACCTCGCTCGCGACTATTAATGATGCGGGGCGTCTGGCGGACACCATCTCTGCGCATTTAACATTAAAACTCGAAGAGAAACAAAAAATACTCGAAATGCTAAGTGTGAGCGAGCGCCTAGAGCATTTATTGCATTTGATGGAATCTGAAATTGACATTCTACAAGTTGAGAAACGTATTCGTGGACGCGTAAAGCGTCAGATGGAAAAAAGTCAGCGTGAATACTATTTGAATGAGCAAGTAAAAGCGATTCAAAAAGAGTTGGGCGAGCATGATGAAAATGCAGACATGGACGAACTTGAAACGCGTATTAAAAATGCAGGCATGACAAAAGAAGCGCTTGCCAAGGTGAATGCGGAGCTTAAAAAACTAAAAATGATGTCGCCGATGTCAGCTGAGGCTTCTGTCGTACGCAACTTTATTGATACGTTAGTGGGGTTGCCATGGAAGAAAAAAACCAAAATCAGTAAAGATTTAAAAATTGCTGAAGCGATATTAGATGCAGATCATTACGGTTTAGAAAAAGTCAAAGAGCGTATCGTTGAGTATTTAGCAGTTCAGCAGCGCGTTGGTAAGCTTAAAGCGCCTATTTTATGCCTGGTCGGGCCGCCTGGTGTAGGTAAAACCTCGCTTGGGCAAAGTATCGCAAAAGCAGTTAACCGCAAATTTGTGCGTATGGCGCTGGGTGGCGTACGTGATGAGGCTGAAATTCGCGGTCATAGACGTACTTACATTGGTTCTATGCCAGGCAAGGTGCTGCAAAGTATGACTAAAGTGGGCGTTAAAAATCCACTATTCTTGCTAGATGAAGTTGATAAAATGGGACAAGACATGCGAGGTGACCCTTCTTCTGCCTTGCTTGAGGTGCTTGACCCAGAGCAAAACCACACTTTTGCCGACCATTATGTCGAAGTTGAGTATGATTTATCTGACGTGATGTTTGTGGCCACGGCAAATACCATGAATATTCCAGCTCCACTATTGGACAGAATGGAGATTATTCGTCTTGCGGGTTATACCGAAGATGAAAAAATCAATATCTCCATGAAATATCTGTTGCCTAAACAGCTTAAAGCACATGGGCTTAAGCCTGCTGAGGTCAATATATCAGAAGGGGTGATACGTGACATTGTGCGTTACTACACACGTGAAGCTGGCGTGCGTCGCTTAGAGCAAGAGGTGGCAAAAGTGTGTCGTAAAGTGGTGAAGGAATTGCTCTTAACTAAAAATAGCGTTAAAAAAGGCCGTAAAGCTAACGAGAATATAACTGAAAAAGCTGTTAAGAAAATCAGTGTCACTTCTAAAAACTTAGATAAATATCTGGGTGTGTATCGTTACGACTATGGTGTTGCGGCTAAAGAAAATCAAGTAGGGCAGGTCACAGGCTTGGCTTGGACGTCTGTTGGTGGCGAATTGCTGACGATTGAGGCGATTACAATGCCAGGTAAAGGTAAAACCATTAAGACGGGTAAACTTGGCGATGTGATGCAAGAGTCGCTCGAGGCCGCGATTAGCGTGGTGCGTAGTCGCGCCAAAAAATTGGGTATTGCTGAAGATTTTTACGAGAAAAAAGATATCCACATTCACTTGCCTGAGGGCGCTACGCCTAAGGATGGTCCAAGTGCTGGTATTGGCCTTACCACAGCCTTAGTTTCGGCTTTAACAGGCATTCCTGCGCGTGCTGATGTGGCGATGACGGGTGAGATTACCTTGCGTGGTGAGGTGCTCCCGATTGGTGGCCTGAAAGAGAAATTACTGGCTGCGCACCGTGGTGGTATTAAAACGGTATTGATTCCAGAGTCTAATGTAAAAGATTTAGTAGAAATTCCTGAGAACATTAAAAATCATTTGCAAATCCACCCTGTTAAATGGATAGATCAGGTGCTGGAATTAGCATTGGAGACGATGCCGCAGCCATTGGAAGAAAAAACAGTGGAAATTACACCAGTAGCGACAGAGGCAACTTTAGACGTAAATGCGCCAATAACACATTAGATTTTAATGTTTAAGCGTATTTATTCCCATTTATCGCATAAAATGTAGCTCAAAGCCTTGACAGAGGCTTTTGTAGCTTGCTATAAAGTCATAACAGGACATACCTGTTATTTTAGTTAATAACATTAGAGGGGATTACTCGTGAATAAATCAGAATTGATTGATCAAATTGCAAAATCAGCTGGTATTTCAAAAGCTGCTGCAGGCCGTTCTTTAGACGCAACCACAGATGCAATTACTGCAGCACTAAAAAAAGGTAACTTGGTAACTTTAATTGGTTTTGGTTCATTTTATGTAGGTAAACGCGAAGCCCGCAATGGCCGCAACCCTCGCACAGGCGCTACTATTAAAATCAAAGCAGCAAATTCTCCTAAGTTTAGGGCTGGTAAAGCGCTTAAAGATGCTGTAAACTAGCGGACTTTACTGGTTAAGCAAACTTTGTTTTAGTAAGCTTGGTCAGTAAATAAAGTTTAGTTGTAGGCTTTGTTTGTTTTGAGATAAAGCCCATGGGGTGCTTAGCTCAGTTGGTAGAGCGTCGCCCTTACAAGGCGAATGTCAGCGGTTCGACCCCGTTAGCCATTGCGCCTCAAAGTTTGGTTTCTCTGTCGCCGGCTCCGCCTGCACCGACGCGCGGGTTTCTTCGAAGCGCTGCGGCGTACGGCGACTGTCAGCGG
>JANNOS010000164.1:0-4038 GCA_031399315.1 Methylophilaceae bacterium
GCCACGCTTACCGTAGGCAATTATCTAGCAACGATATTGGTTGCAAGGTTTTTGCAGGAGCACCCAGAAAGCCGTATTCAGTTACAAGTACACAACACTAGTAATATTGTTCAGCAAATTGCTAACTATGAATTAGATTTAGGTTTGATTGAAGGCGATTGCCACCACCCAGATATCGAAGTACAGCCTTGGGTGGCCGATGAGTTAGTGGTGTTTAGCGCACCTGATCATCCATTGGCGAAATTAAGTAAGGTGAACATGGAACAGCTGTTACAAGAGCCATGGATACTGCGAGAAAAAGGCTCTGGCACGCGCGAGACTTTTGACCGTGCTTTTCATAATCACCATGCCAAACTCAATATTAGGCTTGAGCTTGAACACACAGAAGCGATTAAACGCGCGGTAGAGTCAGGCTTAGGCATTGGCTGCATTTCGCGTTTAGCACTTAAAGATGCCTTTCGCCGCGGCAGTTTAGTGCCACTTGCCACGCCAAATTTAGATTTAGGCCGTTATTTTTATTTTCTATGGCACAAACAAAAATACCAAACCACAGGCATGCGAGAGTTTCTCAATGTATGTAGAGAATTAACAGCTGGGGTTGAACGTAGTGATTTAGTGAACTTACCTGATATTGCTTAAAGGAAAACTGATTAATGTCGATTGACTCAACCAATAATTTACAGCTTGATATACAACGTGATGTCATGCATTACGATGTGTTAATTGTAGGTGCAGGCCCAGCTGGGCTAGCAGCTGCGATTAAGCTCAAACAACTTGCGCAAACAACAGGCAAAGAAATTAGTGTCTGTGTGCTTGAGAAAGGCGCAGAAGTTGGTGCACACATACTCTCTGGTGCAGTGATAGACCCCATCGCGTTGAATGAATTGATTCCCAATTGGCGTGATTTAGGTGCACCGCTTAACACACCTGTCAACGATGATGAATTCTTAATATTAAGTGAAAAGCAGTCTTGGTCTATTCCACACTGGCTATTACCCCCGTTAATGAGCAATAAAGGAAACTACATCGCCAGCCTTGGTGATGTGTGTCGCTGGCTAGCCAAACAAGCGGAAGATTTGGGCGTAGAGATTTATGCCGGTTTTGCTGCTCAGGAGATGCTATACGATGAAAGTCAACAAGTAGTCGGTATTATCACTGGCGATATGGGACGTGATGCCAATGAACAGCCGACCGCACAGTTTGTGCAAGGCATTGAAATTCGCGCACCTTATACCTTAATTGCAGAGGGCACACGTGGCTCGCTGACGCGTGAATTAGAAACGCGTTTTAATTTACGCCAAAACGCATCACCACAAAAATACGGTTTGGGTTTCAAAGAGGTATGGCGGGTTTCCGCTGAACTACATCAATTGGGTTTAGTACAGCACAGCCTAGGTTGGCCTTTAAGTGCGGATACCGGTGGCGGGTCTTTTATCTATCACTACGGCGAGCAATTGGTTTCTATCGTCTTTGTGGTGCATTTAGACTATGAAAATCCACACTTATCACCATTTGATGAATTTCAACGTTTTAAAACACACCCTAAAATCAAATCATTATTAAAAAATGGTAAGCGTTTAAGCTATGGCGCTCGAGCTATCAGTGAAGGCGGCCTGCAATCGTTACCCAACTTGATATTTCCAGGTGGCGCATTAATAGGTTGTAGTGCAGGCATGGTCAACGTGCCACGCATTAAAGGCAGCCACAACGCCATGAAGTCTGGCATGTTGGCGGCAGAAGCCGTGCTTGATGCATTGTACAAAGATAAAAACAATACTAAAGACAGCTTATTAAGCGCTTACCCAATAGCGCTACGCAACTCATGGGTTTGGCAAGATTTACATGCAGTGCGCAACGTAAAGCCGAAATTATCAAAATTCGGCAGTTGGGGCGGAATAGTATTGGGTGGGTTTGAAATGTGGCTGGCGGCTTTCAAAGTATCTTTGCCTTACACGCTTGTACATAAAAAAGCAGACCACGATTGTATTAAGCCAGCAGCTGATATGCCCGTCATCCATTATCCAAAACCAGATGGCGTGTTCAGCTTCGATAAACTTAACTCTATAAGCCTAAGTAATATTACGCATGATGCCAATCAACCCTGCCATTTACACTTGCTCGATAAAACTGTGCCAATTAGTATTAACCTAGCAAAATTTGATGCCCCAGAACAGCGCTATTGCCCGGCAGGGGTTTATGAGATTGTGAACACGCAAGGTGCGCCATATTTACAAATTAATGCGCAAAATTGCATTCATTGCAAAACGTGCGATATTAAAGATCCGACACAAAATATTGTTTGGGTAACGCCTGAAGGCGGCAGCGGCCCTGTTTACACAGGCATGTAAGCTATTAGTATTTGGCGCCCTCGACACGAATCGAACGTGTGACCCTCCCCTTAGGAGGGGGATGCTCTATCCACTGAGCTACGAGGGCGTATAAATCTAACTAGCGTATTTTCTCATAATTATTTGATTGATTTTTGTGTTTGAAAACTATTTAATGTTTAAACACACTAAAGTTAAGGTCATATTAAATATCATGTTAATGAAAATCATATTTTTATGCATTATTTTGCTAATCGCATTTTTAGGCTATCGAAGCTATAGCATGGCAGGCAACGCGCCAAAAGCAGGTAACAAAGCGCCCGACTTTAATCTGCCAGATGCAAATGGCAAGATGATAAGTTTGGGAAGCTTACAAGGTGGCTGGGTGGTACTGTATTTTTATCCAAAAGATGATACGCCTGGCTGTACTAAAGAAGCCTGTAATTTTAGGGATGATTTACACAAGTTAGAAAAACTAAACGCAAAAGTGATTGGCGTGAGTGTAGACGGTGGTGAAAGTCACACAGAGTTCGCAAAAAAGTACAATTTACCTTTTCCACTGCTAAGCGATAAAGATGGTGCGGTTGCATTTAAATACGGCGCACTCACCGATTTAGGCGCAATAAGAATAGCCAAACGCTACACATTCTTAATCGACCCCAATGGCGTATTGAAGAAAAGCTATTTAAGTGTCGACACCTCGCGTCATTCACAAGAAATTATTGATGATTTAATTAACTACAATGAAACTAAATCGCATTAAATTACGTATAGATTTAGATTAACCTAAAAGGAAAACGTCATGAAAGTTTCACTATCATTCACAATCATTGCTTTAGCCGTCATTACTTTGCTTGCAGGTTGCGCTAGCCAAACGCAACTAGCTAAAGTAGAGCCAAGCCAGTGGACCGAGATTACATGCAGTGGATTTTTAACATGGAACGAATGCCGACAAGAAGCGCGTGCAATTTGTCCAGATGGTTTTTACACATCAGACTCACTAGAAAACTTCACCATACAACGTCGCCAAGTAAGTGTTGCCTGCAAGGGGTAATGGGTTGCTGAGCAGGTGTTTTTAAGGATTTTTAGGTAATTAAAGATTATGAAAAAAGTTATCAAAACTGATGCTGAATGGCAACAGCAACTCACACCAATGCAATATCAAGTCACGCGCCACGCCGCCACCGAACGCGCAGGCACTGGCGAATACACCGACCATAACCAAGCGGGCATTTACACTTGCGTGTGCTGCAACACACCACTGTTCGAATCCGACACAAAATTTGATTCTGGCTGTGGTTGGCCGAGCTACTTCAAGGCGCTAGACCCAGCCAACGTGCGCGAGGTGATGGACAAATCGCACGGCATGACGCGCATTGAAGTCATCTGCAACGTATGCGACGCGCACCTCGGCCACGTGTTTAATGACGGCCCACCACCAACTGGATTACGCTATTGTATCAATTCCGCATCGCTGAGTTTTGAAGAAAAATAATTAAATCTATACGCCCTGTGACCGTAAAGGTCATCCCCGCAGAATATACCAGCTGAACCTGGTTATTCATGCCTGAACCCCGCATGGGCATTGGTCGGCAGGGCAGATATTTTTAGAATAATTAAATCAAATTTGGAATAAAAATTTGGTGCCCGGAGCCGGAATCGAACCGGCACGACCGTAAAGTCGAGAGATTTTAAGTCTCTTGTGTCTACC
>JANNOS010000022.1:0-14069 GCA_031399315.1 Methylophilaceae bacterium
GGAGCAGGAGCAGGAGCAGGAGCAGGAGCAGGAGCAGGAGCAGGAGCAGGAGCAGGAGCAGCTATGAGACCAAGATTTTTATTTAACCAATCTTGGAAACTCACCGATTTCATATGAGGTACTCTAGCGTGCCCACTAAACAGGCTTGTTCCGTCGAAACTAGCTGCTTCAGCTGAACTTATTATGCTAAAACTAGGAAATGATAATAAATTATTATTTAAGTTTTTTAATGCAGATGGCTTAGATTGATTGGTAGCGGCCTCAGCCTTAACAACACTATTAGTAAGCGATCCGCCTGTACATACATCTTTCTTTTGTAGCGCATCCACAACTTCATTTTGTGTGGCTTTAGTAAATTCAGTCACATTTGCAGGTGGAGTAGTTGAGTATTGAACAACGCCTCTCGCATCACGCCACTTATACATATCTGCATGGGCGATGTTGCTTGCAACGACTATTGTGAGCGTGGAGATGGTTAAAACGAGTGTTTGTGAACCATTAATCAATTTAAACATATTTTTTTCCTGCAGTTAACGAATGGGTTGGAAGAAGCTAGTAGAGTCATTCTAGGTAGCTTTTAGTTCCTAGGTCAACAATATCAGATTAAAAAGTCTAACGATCTAATTACAAATAACTAAATAATATAAATAAAAATGTTTTACAAAAAATGCAACTCCCATGTTAAACAAAATAATTAACAAGGAGTCACTAAAAAACGCTTTTGTTTAATAGTTTATGATTACAATAGCTACTAGTTTAGACAGCAATTTTACTAAGATAGTATGCCAAAACAATAGTCCAAATGGGCTATAAATAGCTTAGATATTAAAGAAGTATTGTTAACGAAATATTTCAGAAATGTAAAAGGTAAAAGAATATGCGCTTAGATGACGAACGTGAGAGTGGTAATGTAGAAGATAGACGTGGCAGCGGTGGTGGCATAGGCGGTAAGGGCATTGGCATCGGGACCATTGTTTTGGCGCTAGTGGCTATGTATTTTGGTGTCGATCCTTCATTGGTGATGAATATTGGTCAGGGTATAAACCAAAATGCACCTGTTGAATCGACGCCTATCCCGCAAGACGACCCCGAAGCTATGTTTGTCGCTAAAGTATTAGGCAGCACAGAAGATACTTGGAGCAAAATTTTTCAGAATTCAGGCCAGCAATATCCAGCACCAAAACTCGTGCTATTTAGTGGGCAAACGCCTACTGCCTGTGGCTCTGGCCAAGCAGCTATGGGCCCATTTTATTGCCCTGGCGACAAGAAAGTCTATATCGATTTAACTTTTTACCACGAGATGAAAACCAAGTTCAACGCACCTGGTGATTTTGCTCAAGCTTACGTAATTGCGCATGAAGTAGGTCATCATATTCAAAATATAGTGGGTACGTCAGATAAAGTGCAGCAAGCACGGCAAAGTGCACGCAACGATGCGGAAGCAAATCAATACTCTGTACGTTTAGAATTGCAAGCCGATTGTTATGCTGGTGTATGGGCGCACCATGCAGACGGCGCGAACCGTATCTTAGAGGCGGGCGATGTTGAAGAAGCGATGACCGCTGCCGCTGCGATTGGCGATGATGCGTTGCAAAAACAAGCACAAGGTTACGCAGTGCCAGATTCATTTACACACGGCACTTCGCAACAACGTATGCACTGGTTTAATCAAGGCTTAAAACTAGGTGATGTAAATAAGTGCGATACCTTTAGCGTCGCTTCAATTTAGTTTATGGCATTAGATAAGGTGGATTTAACCGAGCACCATTTATTCGAATACATGGTCAGCTCCGAGACCATTGCGTCTGGTGGCATGTTAAACGTTAAGCGCGACCAAGTACGTTTGCCTAATGGCAACACCAGTCAGCGCGAATATGTCACGCATCCAGGTGCGGTTGTTGTTGTGCCCATCCTAGCTAATGGCAATGTAATTTTAGAGCGGCAATTTCGCTATCCTTTACATCAGGTATTTATTGAGTTGCCCGCAGGTAAGATAGATGCAGGTGAAGATGTTTTGATTACTGGTCAGCGCGAGTTGCTAGAAGAAACAGGCTATACCGCCAGCGAGTGGGCCAAGCTTGGACATCAACATCCTTGTATTGGCTATTCTAACGAAGTCATCCATATGTATTTGGCGCAAAACTTAACTGCAGGCGCGCATCAACGTGATGAAGATGAGTCGTTAGAAGTATTTGAAGCCAGTTTTGAGCAATGTTTAGCCATGATTCAAGATGGCGAAATTACCGATGGTAAAACAATAGTGGCGCTATTTTTTGCAGAAAAATATCTCGCAAAGCGTTAATTCAAACATACCTAAAGTGCTTATTGTTGGCTGTGGCGATTTAGGCACAGCAATCGCCTCGTGCTTGCAACAATCACATGAGGTGATTGGTTTAAGAATTAGCGACAAACTTTTACCCCTTGGCATGCAAACGATACAGGCTGATGTCACAACCCCAAACACGCTTAAGCTAATTGAAAACCTTAACCCGAATATCATTATTTACTGCGTTTCTGCTGGCGGTGCTACCGATGAAAAATATCAAGCAGCTTACGTGGCGGGTTTAAAAAATATTCTTGCCACGCAAGCCAATAGCCAAGCGCTTCAGCATATATTTTTTGTTTCCAGCACTAGAGTTTACGGTCAAAATAACGCAGCAATTTTAGATGAAAATACATCAGCAATCCCCACTGGTTTTGGTGGTGAGCGCCTGCTCGAGGCTGAAAATGTGCTAAAGAACATGCAGCTCAAGTCAAAGTCATGGAAGTCAACATCCATGCGCCTTTCAGGCATTTATGGTCAAGGTCGTTTATACCTAGTTAATATGGCGAAAGATATTGCCAAATGGCCGCAAGAAAATCACTGGAGTAATCGTATTCATCGTGATGATGCGGCTGGATTTATTGCTTTTATGGTGAAAAAAGCACTGCAAAAAGAATCAATTGCAGAGTGTTATATCGTGACAGACGATATGCCGACGCAACAATACGAGATACTGACTTGGCTTGCAAACCAACAAAATACTGACACCTCTAACATCAAAGCGCCACCAGTTTCTGGTGGAAAACGTTTAAGCAACAAGCGCATGCGTGACACAGGCTTTCAATTGCAATATGCTAACTACCAAGTCGGTTACTCGCAAATTTTGAAGAATTTATAGCATGTTAAAAACAATAATTTCAGCTTGCTTTTTACTCATTGGTTTTGGCGCACAAGCAATTAATTCCAAAGATTTTAATAATTGGTTAAAGCATTTAAAAATAGAAGCAAGAGAAGAAAAAATTTCTTCTAAAACCATTAAAAATACGTTTAAAAATGCCAAATATCTCCCTCGTGTGATTGGGCTCGACCGCTCACAACCAGAGTTTATCTCCACCTTTTTAACTTATATTGATAATCGCGTCACACCTAATAAAATAGCGCGTGGTAGGGCGATGCTGCAAGCCAATGAGGCTTTATTATCGCAAGTTGAAACGCAATATGGTGTGCCTAAAAATATACTGGTTGCATTTTGGGGTTTAGAGACGAATTACGGTGGCAATCAAGGTGATTTTGGTTTGCCTTCAGCGCTCATGACCTTGGCTTATGAAGGGCGTCGTGCAGCATTTTTTCGTGGTCAGCTGCTCGACACCATGCGCATCGTCGATGCCAAACATAATACAGTTGATGGCATGCGTGGCTCCTGGGCGGGCGCGATGGGCCATATGCAATTTATGCCGAGTACTTTTATAAAACACGGCGTGGATGCTGATTTTGATGGAAAAATTAACATTTGGAATTCGCTACCAGATGCATTTGCTTCTGCCGCCAATTACCTAGCAAAAACGGGCTGGCGTAAAGATGAACCTGCAATGATGGAAGTGAAACTACCTGCGGATTTTAACTATGGCTTGGCGCAACTTAACAATAGAAAAAGCGCAGAAAAATGGTCAATATTGGGTGTGCGCGATATGAATGATCAACTTTTACCCAAGTTAGATAATGCTGCGATTATCTTGCCGCAAGGTTATCAAGGCCCAGCATTTATGGTGTTCAGCAATTTCGATGTGATTATGGATTGGAATCGTTCGGTCAATTATGCGCTCTCGGTGGCGCACCTAGCGAATCAATTTGGGAACACGGATCAATTTATAGCCGACAAGCCTATTATTGCGCGCGATTCGGCCGAAAGCGGCGGGCTTAGTTTCAACCAAATGTGGGCACTACAAGGCAAATTGAACGAGTTAGGGTTTGATTGCGGCGCGCCAGATGGCTTTCCTGGCCTTAAAACGCAAGAGGCGATTCGACAATATCAAGTAACCAAAAACTTACCACAAGATGGTTACGCTAGCCCGAGTTTGTATCAACAGTTACTGCAGCCTTGAAGTAATAAAAAAGATGCTCTGTAACCGTAAAGGTCATCCCCACAGAATATACCAGCTAAAGCTGGTTATTCATGCATGAAACTCGCATGGATATTGGCCTGCAGGGCACCTGTTTAAGCATCTTACGGATGATTTAAGTTACTTTACGACGACGTGACACAAACCCTACTAAACCCAAGCCTGCAAGTAACATTGCATAGCTTTCAGGTTCTGGCACGGCTGATATTAAGTTAAATCGTAAGTTAGAAGCAGATGCAGTCGAGTTGGTTAGCTGAAATTGATTGCCTCCCCCTTCAATTGGAGTTGCTTGAGTAAAGGTTAATATAAACTCGGTTAAGTCAAATAATGACGCATCAGGCGGGGAAAGTGTAAGTGCAGTAGAACTCAGTGCACTACCAGTGCTATCTTTATATCGCATGGAAATATTACTGTATCCAACGCTGGCGAAATCAGTAGTACTGCTAGTTGGGTTTGCAAGTCCTATATCGAAAGCGTCGCCACTTGAAGTGCTATTTCTTATTAGAATCCGCCCATTATTATTAGAGTTTGTACTGATAAAGCTATGTGTCCCTACATTCACTGATAGAGAAGTTATAGCATTTTTATGATCACAAAATGATGCCCTTATGAAAACGCCACCAGATGTCGATTCACATCCTGCTCTTTCCTCTATTATCATTGACCCAGTTATGGCGTCACCTAAAGTGAAATAAGGTAGTAACTCTTGGCTTATTTGGCCTAGATTGCCAGATATTGACCAAGTTGCCGTTGTTGCATGTGTGCTTGTAGCCGATAACATCAATATGGGAAACAAAACACTTAATACGCGGAACTTCAGTTGAAATTGCATTTTTAATTCTCACATATAGTTTTTATAAACCGATTGTATGTTTTAATTGTGGCCTATTTATGACTCTTTATAGTCTGCGTGGGTTTGCGCCAAACCCGCGAATACGCTAAAATTCGCCCTCGCGTTAATGTAACAAAATATAGGCGGTTAGCTCAGTTGGTTAGAGCGCTTGGTCGACATCCAAGAGGTCGCCAGTTCGAATCTGGTACTGCCTACCAAAAATATGGAAAAAACCGATAGATTTTTAATATAACCACATCAAAACGACATCTCTCACTTAAGTCAGCTATTTAATTAAATTTTGTAGATGATTTACTAAGGCTTTGGCATAGGGTTTGCTTGCTATATTACTTTTGTCTTTAGTTTATGATGTGTAAGGATTTAACATGTACTTAGCTTATATTCAACAACTTAGAGCGCTTTCGATAGCGATGGTAGTTGCTTGGCATGTCACGGCAGTATTTAACTGGCCGCAAGGGAGCGACGCCCTTAAGTTTTTGGATATTGTTCTAGTGGATAGTTCGACCGTCTTAATTTTCGTGGCTGGCTATATATTTCAACACTTGCTAGCAAAGTACAACGTTAAAAAATATTATGTTAGTAAATTAAAATACATTATTACGCCTTATTTTTTGATTTCATTGCCCGCTATATTATATTTTGTATTTATCGTGCATAGAGAAGCGGCTAAAACTTGGCTAGGGTTTTACGATCAGTCTATTCCTATGCAAATCCTTAGTTTTTATGCGACGGGTATACATTTGTCGCCAATGTGGTTTATTCCCGTCATTTCGCTCTTTTATCTTATTTCGCCATTACTCGTTATGGCGGACAAAACCAAATGGTTTTACTGGCTACTGCCGATATTTTTTATTATTTCGTTTATAGTTTGGCGCGGGCTTCCATTAAACAGTTTTATACATTTCTTCGCTGCTTATGTTTTTGGAATGTTTTGTAGCCGATATAAAACTCAGCTTGGCGCATTACTAAAAAAGACTTATGTTTTGCCTTTGTTAGCAACGATTTGCCTAGCTTTATCTATTTTGGCATTTAATGAGACCGATGGTTACAATATAAGCGCGTATATCTACACACAAAAAATCTTTTTAGCAGTATTTTTGATAGGTATTTTTGAGAAATTTAGTAGTGACAACATTCCCAAAGCTGTAGAATTGATTGCAAATACAAGTTTCGGGATTTTTTTAATTCATCCCTACATCTTGTTTATAGCAAAATTTTTATCTAGAAAAGCAAACTTTTTTTTAAACGCAGAGTACGTAAGATTGCAAGGAAATATCCTACTTCATGTTGTAGCCACTATACTAGTATTAGCTGCTTCAGCTGCATTAGTGCGATTAATTCAATATTTTCTGCCAGAAAAAAGTTGGGTGTTGGTTGGTAAGGAAAGCAAAGGTAAAGCACCTAAAAAGAGTTTGGCTGCTAACGCAAGTGTAAATTTATAATTTATAAAATTGCAGTCTGTTACTTGGGTATGAGATAATTTGCTTTTAGATGTTTAATTAGCCGTTCGCGGCTTTTTTGTTTTTAAGACGAGATAAGATGCCCGTAATTCGTTTACCAGATGGCTCACAACGTAGCTTTGATGCGCCTATTAGCGTGGCCGATGTGGCCATGAACATTGGCGCAGGGCTTGCAAAAGCTGCGCTTGCTGGCAAAGTCAACAATCAGATAGTTGATACAAGTTATGTGATTGAAAATGATAGCGATTTGGCGATTATTACTGATAAATCCGACGAAGGTTTAGACATTATTCGCCATTCAACCGCGCACTTACTAGCTTACGCGGTAAAAGAACTGTTCCCCGATTGCCAAGTGACGATTGGTCCTGTCATTGACAATGGCTTTTATTATGACTTCTCATATAAAAGAGCGTTTACACCCGAAGATTTAATCGCTATTGAAAAGAAAATGACGGAACTGGCCAAAAAAGATGAGCCTGTGACGCGCAAAGTTTTGCCGCGCGATGAGGCGGTAGCTTATTTCAAGGGTATTGGCGAACATTACAAAGCAGAGATTATTGCATCGATACCTGCCAACGAAGATGTTTCACTGTATTCCGAAGGCGCATTTACTGACCTTTGTCGTGGGCCGCACGTGCCGAATACTGGCAAACTCAAAGCATTTAAGCTGATGAAACTGGCGGGTGCATATTGGCGCGGTGACAGCAATAACGAGATGTTGCAGCGTGTGTATGGTACGGCTTGGCGCAACAAAGAAGAGTTGGATGCATATTTATTCCAGCTAGAAGAGGCTGAAAAACGCGATCACCGAAAACTAGGCAAGCAGCTTGATTACTTCCATATGCAAGAAGATGCGCCAGGCATGGTGTTTTGGCATCCACGCGGCTGGAGCATTTGGCAAGAGATTGAGCAATACATGCGCCAAATGTTTGTGGATTATAACTACCAAGAAGTGCGCACGCCGACAATTCTGGACAGAAGTTTGTGGGAAAAATCTGGTCATTGGCAAAATTATCGCGACAATATGTTCACGACTAAATCGGAAAATCGCGATTACGCCGTGAAGCCGATGAATTGCCCAGGCCATGTGCAGATTTACAACAGCACGCTACATAGTTACCGCGACTTACCTTTACGTTTGGCTGAGTTCGGCTCATGTCATCGTAACGAGCCATCAGGCGCATTACATGGATTGATGCGTGTGCGTGGCTTCACGCAGGATGACGCACATATCTTCTGTACTGAGGAGCAAGTGGAAACTGAAGTCGCCGATTTTATTAAAATGCTTTACAAGGCCTATGGTGATTTTGGTTTTAACGATGTATTGGTTAAGTTGTCTACTCGCCCAGAGAAGCGCATCGGCACTGATGCAGATTGGGATAGGGCAGAGACCTCGCTTGCTAATGCGCTTAAGTTAAACAATCTAGATTTTGAATACCAACCAGGCGAAGGCGCTTTTTATGGCCCCAAAATTGAATTTACGCTGAAAGATTCATTAGGCAGATTGTGGCAATGCGGAACGATACAGCTTGACCCGAATTTACCAGAGCGTTTGGGCGCAGAATACGTTGCTGAAGATAATAGCCGCAAAAGACCAGTGATGCTACATCGTGCCATAGTTGGCTCGATGGAGCGATTTATTGGTATTTTGATTGAGAACTATGCTGGCGCAATGCCGCTTTGGTTGGCGCCAGTACAGGCAATGGTATTAAACATCTCTGAAAGTCAATCGGAATATGTGTTGCAAGTTGTTGAAACATTGAAGAAAAATGGCATTAGATGCGAATATGACTTGAGAAATGAGAAGATTACCTATAAAATACGCGAACATTCAATGCAGAAAATGCCTTACTTGCTCGTTGCGGGTGAGCGTGAAATGCAAGCAGGACATGTGGCCGTGCGTACCAGAAAAGGTGAAGACCTAGGTTCTATGCCGATTGCAGAGCTAGTTGCTCGCTTAAAAGCAGAAGTTGAAGCTAAGGTTTAACCATTATTTCAAAGGTAGCGCGGTTTATTTTTTATTGGATAAGATTAGGAGCCAACAATAGCACAGGATAAAGATACGCGAATCAACGGTGACATTACTGGAACTGAGGTTCGTTTGGTGGGCATAGAAGGCGAGCCGCTAGGCATTGTGAGTTTACGCGAGGCGTTTGCCAAGGCGGAAGAAGCGGATATCGACTTGGTGGAAATTGCGCCGAATGCTGTGCCACCAGTGTGCAGATTGATGGATTATGGTAAGTTTAAGTATGCTGAAAGTAAGCGTCAGCATGAACAAAAACTTAAACAAAAACAAGTTGTTATAAAAGAAATTAAGTTTCGCCCAGGTACAGATGATGGCGATTACAACATTAAAGTACGCAACATCATCCGCTTTTTGGGTGAGGGTGATAAAGCCAAGATTACGTTGCGCTTTAGAGGTCGTGAGATTACGCACCAAGAGTTTGGTTTAGCCTTATTAAGGCGTGTTGAAGCGGATTTGGCTGAGCACGCAGTAGTTGAGCAGTTTCCTAAAATGGAAGGTCGCCAAATGGTGATGGTGCTAGCGCCTAAAAAAGTAGAAAAGGTAGTTGTTAAACCACCAAAAGATAAAGCGGTAGAAAAAGCAGAAAAACCAGTTGAAAAGCCTGCACAAAAAGCAGCAATAGAAAAAATAGTAACTGAATAAGTAGTAAAGTTTTTGTGAGTGATACGGCTAAAACGGCATGCCTAGGCGCTCTTAATTAACCTCGTAAGGAGAAAAAAATGCCAAAAATGAAAACAAAGAGCAGCGCCAAAAAGCGCTTTAAGTTCTTAGGGAATGGCAAGGTGAAGCGTACGCATTCACATTTACGCCATATCTTGACTAAAAAAACAACGAAGCAAAAACGTAAATTACGTGGCACTTCTATCATCTCACCAACTGACATCAAACGCGTTCGCGCCATGATGCCAACACGCTAAGGAGACCGATATGCCTAGAGTAAAACGTGGTGTCATTGCCCGTGCGAGACACAAAAAAGTATTAAACGCCGCTAAAGGTTATCGCGGTCGTCGTAAAAACGTTTACCGTGTTGCCAAACAAGCGGTAATGAAAGCAGGCCAATATCAATACCGTGACCGTCGTCAGAAAAAACGTCAATTCCGTACTTTGTGGATTGCGCGTATTAATGCGGGCGCACGCGAGTTAGGTTTGACATACAGCCGCTTCATGAATGGTTTGAAAAAAGCTTCAGTTGAAGTGGATCGTAAAGTGCTTGCTGACTTAGCTGTGTTTGATAAAGCCGCATTTGCTAAATTTGTAGAAATTGCAAAAACAGGCTTAGCTGCATAATTTAGATACAAAATAAAAAAGAGGCTACGGCCTCTTTTTTTGTGTCTTAGTTATATTTATGTCATATTTTTATTCATAATCAATCAGTTAAACATCAACAAACCCATTACTTTAAGTTAAAATAACGCATGGCTAATTTAGAACATTTAATCGCAGAGTCTCAGGCTGATTTTTTAGATTGTGTTTATATGCCCACTCTTTAAAATTCAAAAGCAAAATATTTATGTAAAACTGGCTCACTTACCGATGCTTTGAAAGGTTTGGGCAAATTATCAAATGAAGAACGCCCCGCTGCTGGCGCTGCGATTAATGTAGTGAAGCAAGCGATTGAAGCCGCACTTAATGCCAGGCGCGAGGCGATATTAGGCGCTGCACAAGCCGCGCAATTGGCAAACGAGTCGATTGATGTGACATTGCCCGCGCGTGCGCAATCGCAAGGTGGCTTGCACCCCGTGACACTCACTTTGCAACGCATTGAAGCTTTATTTCACTCGATAGGTTTCGATGTGGCGACTGGCCCTGAGATTGAAACCGATTTTTATAATTTTACCGCGTTGAATATCCCAGAGAATCACCCTGCGCGCGCCATGCATGACACATTTTATGTGGATGAGAGTAATGTTTTAAGAACCCATACCTCACCAGTGCAAATCCACTACATGGAAGACAAAGCGCCTCCTTTGAAAATTATCGCGCCAGGTCGTGTTTACAGAGTGGATTCCGACGCGACGCACTCCCCCATGTTTCATCAAGTGGAAGGCTTATGGGTAGATGAAAATATCAGTTTTGCCAATTTAAAAGGTGTGGTGCAGGATTTCTTGCAAAAATTCTTTGAACGCGATGATTTAACAGTGAGATTTCGCCCGTCGTTTTTCCCCTTCACCGAGCCCTCAGCAGAGATGGACATGAGTTGGAACGGCGGTTGGTTAGAGATTGGTGGTTGTGGCATGGTGCACCCAGAAGTATTTAAACACGTGAATATTGACAGCGAAAAATACCGTGGTTTTGCCTTTGGGTTGGGCGTAGAACGCCTCGCCATGTTGCGTTATGGCGTAAATGATCTGCGTCACTTTTTTAATAATGATTTGCGTTTTTTGTCGCAATTTAATAAGTAAAATTATCTAAATAAACCCCTATGCAATTTTCAGAAAATTGGTTACGTACTTTTGTAAACCCTAACTTAAGCTCGGACGAGTTAAGTCATGCTTTAACCATGGCAGGCTTGGAAGTGGAAGACTCACAACCTGCTGGCGCACTATTCACAAAAGTCGTCATTGGCGAAATTATTGAAATCAATAAACACCCTGATGCAGATCGCCTACTAGTGTGTAAGGTGAACATCGGCAACTCAGTTTTGCAGATTGTGTGTGGCGCGTCTAATGCAAGAGTAGGCTTGAAGGCGCCATGTGCGTTGGTAGGTGCAGCGCTACCAGGGATTGCGATCAAAGAGGCCAAAGTGCGCGGTGTGGAATCGTTTGGCATGATGTGCTCAGCTAAAGAGTTGGGGCTGGCGATAGAAGCAAGTGGCTTGCTGGAGCTGCCTGCAGACGCAATGGCGGGCCAGGATATACGTGAATATTTAAGCTTAAACGACAATTTTCTTACACTAAAACTGACACCCAATCGTGCGGATTGTTTGAGCATTTTTGGTATTGCACGCGATGTCGCCGCAATTACTGGTGCACCATTAAATGTGCCAAAAATTACGTCTACTGATATTACTTCGCAACGCACCATGGCGGTGTTGGTTAATGCACCACAAGCATGTCCTGCCTATTTTGGCCGTGCCATCGAGGGCGTTAATGCCCAAGCCAAAACACCAGATTGGATGATTCGAAACCTAGAGCGTAGCGGCGTACATAGCATCAGCGCGATTGTGGATATTACGAATTATGTGTTGCTTGAGCTTGGTCAGCCCATGCACGCATTTGATTTAGCCAAGCTGGGTGATCATATTGAAGTGCGACTTGCCAAAGCGGATGAGGCGTTGACGCTGCTAAACGACACGGAAGTGAAATTAAAAGCAGATGACTTGGTAATCGCCAGCAACCATAACACGAGTAACAACGTCGCGATTGCATTGGCTGGCATTATGGGTGGTGCGCCGACTTCGGTAACTGATGCTACAACCAATATATTTTTAGAAAGTGCCTTTTTTACGCCTGATACCATCGCCGGAAAGGCCCGCCGCTTGGGCTTGAGTACCGATTCATCTTATCGCTTTGAGCGTGGCGTAGATTTTGGTAACACCCTGTCGGCACTAGAGCGCGCAACTGCGTTGATTTTAGAAATTTGCGGTGGCAAAGCGGGTGCAATTACACAAGTGGTGACGGTTTTACCAGTCCGCAACACTGTCTATCTGCGCTATGCCCGTTTGCTTTCCGTATTGGGCATAAGTATTCCGCAAGCAACGGTGAGTAAGCTGCTGAAACAACTGGGTTTTGAGTATGCTGAAACGGCAGATGGTTTTGCGGTACAAGCGCCCAGCTACCGGTTTGATATTGTACGCGAGGAAGATTTAATTGAAGAAGTTGCACGTTTGCACGGTTACGATAAAATTCCAGCGATTAAACCCATTGCAAATTTAAGCATTTTAGATGCGCCAGAAGCCGCATGGAATAAGGCTTCTGTGGCAGGTGTTTTGCAGTCTCAAGGCTATCAAGAAGTGGTCACATATAGCTTTGTAGATGCAAGCTGGGAACGCGATTTGATGAGCAACGAAAATCCGATTGTGCTCAAAAACCCGATAGCTAGCAACTTAAGCGTCATGCGTAGCGGTTTATGGGGTGGGTTACTAGATGTGCTGACTTATAATTTAAACCGTAAGCAAGAGCGTGCCATGTTATTTGAAGTGGGCGCCAGTTATTTTTCAAGTCAGGATGCCTATCGTGAAGAAGTGCGCGTGTCTGGTTTATGTCATGGGGCTTTTCAGCCAGAGCAATGGGCAGATAAAAGTCATGATGTTGATTTTTATGACGTAAAAGCCACGGTAGACGCCTTAACGCATGGTCAAGCGGAGTATCGTCAAGAGGCGCATCCAGCTTTGCACCCAGGCCAGTCGGCACGCGTTTATTTGCGTGGCAAGGCCATTGGTTGGTTGGGTAAGTTGCATCCAAAATGGCAGCAACAGTATGCGTTGACTAAAAGCACGATCTTATTTGAATTGTCTTTGGCAGATTTATTGCAAACGCAGATACCGAGCTACCATGAGGTTTCTAAATTTTTGCCAATTAGGCGCGATATTGCCGTGGTGGTGGATGCTAATTTACCCGTTCAGACTATTGTTGATGCAGTATATAAAGCTAAAATCCCACTGTTGGATCAAATACAATTATTTGATGTTTATCAAGGGAAAGGTATTGCAGAAAACAAAAAAAGCCTTGCATTTCTTGTACTTATGCAAGATACTCACAAAACGCTGTTAGATACAGAAGTAGATGCAGTCATCGCAGAACTGCTAAAATTATTAGAAAAAAACTTCGGCGCATCGTTACGAAACTAGCAATAAAACTAAGCAATAAAAACTAGGCAATCAATTAAATATTAAGAATTAGCTCAGGGGATTTGCATGACATTAACAAAGGCTGATTTGGCCGATTTATTATTTGAGCAAGTGGGCTTAAATAAACGGGAAGCTAAAGACATGGTAGAAGCATTTTTCGAGGAAGTACGCAGTGCTTTAGAAATGGGTGATAGCGTCAAGCTCTCTGGTTTCGGCAATTTTGAATTGCGTAAAAAATCAGAACGCCCAGGCCGTAACCCAAAAACGGGTGAAGAAATACCGATTACAGCGCGCCGTGTAGTGACGTTTCATGCGAGCCAAAAATTAAAAAGCAAAGTTGAAGCGCATTACGCCTAAATTAGGCAGACATAAGGCAAATTAATACGATGCTAGACCCAAGCGCAAAAGTAGCATTACCCCCCATTCCTGCCAAGCGGTACTTTACAATTGGCGAGGTAAGTGAGCTGTGTGGGGTAAAACCACATGTGCTGCGCTATTGGGAGCAGGAGTTCACCCAGCTTAAACCAGTCAAACGACGTGGCAATCGTCGTTATTATC
>JANNOS010000041.1:0-15916 GCA_031399315.1 Methylophilaceae bacterium
AAAAGAAAAACACTAAAAAGCCCATTTTCGCAAATAGCCAAAAAATACTGTCTGGCAAAAATGGCACTGGCGATAACCATCCACCCAAGAACATAATCGCTGCAAGCGTACAAACTAACCAGATATTGGCATACTCCGCCAAGAAGAATATTGCAAATGCCATGCCCGAATATTCCACATGAAAACCAGCAACAATTTCAGACTCGCCTTCAGCCACATCAAATGGCGCACGGTTGGTCTCCGCGACCGCGCTAATAAAATACACAATAAATAAAGGGAATAAAGGTAAGAAATACCAATGCCAGAAACCACCCGCCTGCCCCATGACGATTTTGCCCAAATTGAGTGAGTTTGCGCACATAAGCACACCCACCAGTGCAAAGCCCATGGCAATTTCATAAGACACGATTTGCGCCGCAGAGCGCAAACTACCTAAGAATGCATATTTTGAATTGGATGCCCACCCCGCAATAATCACACCGTAAACCGCAATCGATGTCATGGCTAAAATATACAACAAACCTGCATCTAAATCTGCTAAGACCATCGTAGTATCAAACGGAATCACTGCCCAAGCCGCAAAAGCTGGCGCAATTGCCAACACTGGTCCAATAAAAAAGAGGCTTTTACTAGAAGCAGTTGGTAATACAATCTCTTTGAATAAAAGTTTGATGCCATCTGCAAGTGGCTGCAATAAACCAAAATATCCGACACGATTTGGACCAATCCGCACTTGCATATAGCCAATGACTTTGCGCTCAGCCAGTGTTAAATAGGCAATCGCCCCCATCAGTGGCGCCACAATTGCGACGATTTTAATCAGCGTCCAGCTGGTTAATTGTACGGCTGGCCACCATGTGCCAAACAAATGCGCGAGCATATCCATCATGCTGTTTCTGCCTCCTGCTGACTGACTTCAAGCGCATATTTTTCAATGGTTATCTCGCCCATCAGATCACCTAAACCAACCGTGCCCTCATGTGATGCGGTAACTCGTACACAGCCCATTGCAACATGATTATCTAGCTTAACAGTTAAAATCGCGCTACCTTTATCTTGTTTCGCCAGAACAGTATCGCCCTCGATTAAGCCTAAAGCAGCCATTTCTTGTGCGCACATACGTGCCATGGGTTGCGTGTTGTATTTGGTCTTCTGTAAAGGTGCAGAACGGCGCACAATAGGATCTGATTCATATTGGGGAACTTCCCCTATGCGTTGCAAGCCATCGTGTTTAATATTAACTTGAATCTCGACCAATTCTTTCAAGTTGTTATTTAAACTGCGCCAAACCACGGTAGAAGGTTTTTCACCATTAAAGATTTTATCTTTCACTTGCTCGCTGCTATCAAAGTCAAAGCCTTTTAAACCCAGGGTATTCGCCAACACGCGTAACACTTTCCAAGCAGGACGGCATTCACCAAGCGGTTTGACTACCGCTTGAAAACTCTGCACACGCCCTTCCATACTCATAAATGTGCCAGAGGTTTCTGTAAAAGGTGCAATGGGTAATAACACATCTGCATTTTCTAAAGCCGCAGATTTATATGCAGTCAGCGCTACAACACATTCAGCTTGCGCCATGGCCGCTTTGGCGAGCGCCGCATGTTGGCAATCTAACTCTGGTTCTATATTTAATAACAAATATGCCTTGCGAGGCGCCTCTAACATGGCTCTAGCATGCATGCCCAAGGTAGCAGGCATCACGCCTATCAAATGCATGCCAGTGCTGTTCGCCGCAGCAGGCAATATGCCACCTTTTGCGCCACAAATGCCACCAATAGCTTCTGCCATGCTATACATTTCAGTAAATCTTGGGTCGCTCAGCGCCATATTACCTAAGAAAATACCTACTTTAGGCGCAATCAGGTCAACATCACCATGCATACCAGCCAAGCCAGCCAAGCTTTCCGCCATCGCTTGTGTGTTATCACGCACTTTAATGTCGCTAAGTAATCTTTCTAACGAAGGTGGTAAGCATAAGGACAAGCGCTGCACTTTTGACATCGCTTTTAAGATTTGCCCCAGCACATTCACCATATCATTCGGACGCACAATCACTTTACGCGCAACATCCATCAAAGGATTATTATCGAGTGGGCTTATAATTGAAAGCTCTGCGCCATTGTTAACCGCTTTGCGGAAGCGTTGCGCCAATAGCGGGTGTTCATTGCGCAAGTTAGAGCCGATGAGCAGAATTCTATCTAGCTCTTCTATCTCTTGAATATTGCAACCCATCCACGGCGTGCCTACGCGCTTACCATCTAGCCTAAAATCAGTTTGGCGCAAACGATAATCCACATTATCGCAACCCAAACCATGTGCTAACTGTTTGATTAAATAGCCCTCTTCCATGGTGCTATTGGGTGAAACTAATACTCCTAGCGCATCGCCACCATGTTGTTTGGTAATGTCTTTCAATTGTCCGGCCGCAAACTCTAAGGCGGTTTTCCAGTCTGTCTCCACCCAGTTTCCGTTATGCTTAATCATTGGCACTTTAAGTCTATCTGGACTATTTAGGCCTTCGTAAGAGTAACGATCACGGTCTGATAACCAACACTCATTAATACTTTCTTTTTCGCGCGGCAACACACGCATGACTTTATTGTCTTTAACGTGCACTTCAATATGTGAACCCAAACTGTCATGTGGCGCAATGGATGGGCGACGTGTGAGTTCCCAGCTTCTAGCAGAGTATCTGAAGGGCTTGGAAGTGAGCGCACCAACCGGACACAAATCAATAATATTGCCACTTAACTCAGAATTCACGGATTTATCGACATAGGCAGTAATTTCAGCATGTTCGCCACGCCCGACCATGCCAAGCTCTTGCATACCGCCCACTTCTTTTAAGAAGCGGACACAACGTGTACATTGAATACAGCGCGTCATATCTGTGCTGACAAGTGGGCCAATATTCTTATTAAATACGACGCGCTTTTCTTCTGTATAACGCGAACCACTGGCGCCGTAAGCCACGGCGATATCCTGCAAATCGCACTCCCCGCCTTGATCGCAAATCGGGCAGTCCAGCGGATGATTAATCAGTAAAAATTCCATTACGCTTTGTTGCGCTTCTACTGCTTCTTTACTACGTGTGAAAATCTTCATGCCATCGGCAACAGGCGTAGCACACGCTGGCAATGGCTTAGCAAATTTTTCAACCTGCACCAAGCACATACGGCAGTTGGCCGCTACCGATAGTTTTTTATGGTAACAAAATCGGGGGATTGCAATGCCAATCTTATCGGCAGCATCAATGATGGTGCTGCCATATTCGACCTCGAGTGCTTTACCATCTATTTCAATATTGACCATGTGCTTAATTTACCCAGCTATTTACCATCAACCATGCTTTTACCATGTAGGATATAGTACTCAAACTCTGCTCTAAAATGCTTAATAAAGCTTAATACTGGCGTTGCAGCGGCATCACCCAACGCGCAAATTGTGCGTCCAGAAATATTGTTGCTCACACTGGTTAATAACTCTAAATCTTCCATTTTGCCTTGACCTTCGGTAATCCGATTAATGACACGATATACCCAGCCTGTGCCTTCGCGACATGGTGTACATTGACCGCAACTTTCTTCATAAAAAAAGTAACTTAGACGTTTAAGTGTTTTCACCATACAGGTGGTTTCATCCATGACGATCATCGAACCTGCTCCCAAGCTAGACCCAGCCTTGCTTAAGCTATCATAATCCATCTTAGCACTTGTAATCATCTCTACTGTCATCACTGGTGTAGAAGGCCCACCAGGTATCACTGCTTTAAGTTTGCGGCCTTTCCATACCCCACCTGCCATCTCTAACAACTCAGCAAAAGGTGTGCCCATTTTAATCTCGTAATTCCCAGGTTTTTCAACATGTCCAGAAACAGAAAATAATTTCGTCCCGCCTGCGTTAGGTACCCCTAAATCTGCAAATGCTTGGCCTCCATGTTCTAGTATCCACGGAATCGAGGTAAAACTTTCCGTGTTATTGACATTGGTTGGCTTGCCAAACACACCGAAACTAGCTGGGAACGGCGGTTTAAAACGTGGCTGACCTTTTTTACCTTCTATCGATTCAATAAGCGCAGTTTCCTCACCACAAATATATGCGCCATAACCATGCACCGCATATAAATCAAAACTAAAATTACTGCCAAATATGTGCTCACCAATATAACCCGCTTCACGCGCCTCTGCTAAGGCGGCTTCAAACACTTCGTAATCTTGCCAAATCTCGCCATGAATATAGTTGTAACCCACGCGCGCGCCCAAAGTATATGCGGCTATCGCCATGCCCTCAATCAGTTGATGTGGGTTGTAGCGCAGAATATCGCGATCTTTAAATGTGCCTGGCTCGCCTTCATCTGAATTACAAACCAAGTACTTAATGCCGTCAAAATAGCGCGGCATAAAGCTCCACTTAAGGCCGGTTGGGAACCCTGCACCACCGCGCCCACGCAAGCCTGAAGCTTTTACTTGAGCAATAATATCCACCGCTTTTGTGCGTTCGGTAATTATCTTTTTTAATTGCAGGTAACCGCCTAGCTTCTCATACGTCTCAAGCGAAGCAGGATTTTTCTCTGTGAGCGTTCTTAGACAAAGTAAAGTTTGCCCTTTTGCGTTTGTTTTTACAGGCGATTTTACTTTAGCAAGTTTGGGGCTTACTTTAGCTTTTACTTCGGTTTTTAATTCAGCTTTTATTTTTTGGCTCGCCATTATTTTAAGTCCTTCAAAATGGCATCCAAACGCTCAGGTGTTAAAAATTCGTGCATGGTATGATTGTTCACCGTCAACAAGGGCGCACCACCGCAAGCGCCCATGCATTCACCTTCTTTAAGGCAGAATTTACCGTCTGCAGTCACTTCGTTAAAGCCCACACCCAGCTTGCTTTGCAGATGATGTACGATTGAATCGCTATCACGCAACATACATGAAATATTGGTACACACTGTAATTTTGTATTTACCCACTGGTTCTAAATCATACATATTGTAAAAACTCGCGACTTCCATTGCGGCAATATCTGGCATCCGTAAATATGCTGCAACTTCTGAAATACTTTCTTTAGATAACCAACCGCGCTCGGTCTGCACAATGCGCAAAGCTGACATCACCGCTGCCTGACGTTGATCAGCTGGGTATTTGGTGATTTCATAATCTATTTTTTTGATGGCTTCGGCGCTTAGCATAACTACCTATCGATTTCCCCGAAAACAATATCTTGAGTTCCAATGATTGCAACTAGGTCGGCGATCATATGACCCTGCACCATCTCATCTAAAGCCGCCAAGTGAGCAAACCCTGGTGCGCGTATTTTTAAACGATAGGGTTTATTAGCACCATCAGAAACCATATAAATACCGAACTCACCTTTTGGATGTTCCACCGCCGCATAAGCCTCCCCCGCTGGCACATGAAAGCCTTCTGTGAATAACTTAAAGTGATGAATCATGTCTTCCATATTGGTTTTCATGCTCTCACGATCTGGCGGCGCAACTTTATTATCTGTTGTAATCACTGGGCCAGGATTGGCACGCAACCATGTAATACATTGTTTAATAATGTTATTTGATTGCCTAAACTCTTCCATACGCACTAGATAGCGGTCATAACAATCGCCGTTCACGCCGACGGGAATATCGAAATCTAAATCCGCATATACTTCGTAAGGTTGTTTTTTGCGCAAATCCCATTCCACCCCTGAACCGCGCAACATTGGGCCTGTAAAACCAAGCGCCAGCGCACGCTCTGGCGACACCACGCCTACGCCTACTGTGCGTTGCTTCCAGATGCGGTTATCAGTGAGCAGAGTTTCATATTCATCGACATAGGTAGGGAAACGATTGGTGAAGTCTTCAATAAAATCGAGCAATGAACCTTGACGATTTTCATTAAGCTTGTTGATTTCTTTTGCACTGCGAAATTTAGTGGTTTCATGTTGTGGCATGCGGTTAGGCAAATCGCGATATACGCCACCAGGACGATAATAGGCGGCATGCATGCGCGCACCAGATACCGCTTCGTAACAATCGAACAGATCTTCGCGTTCACGAAAAGCATACAAAAATACCGTCATTGCGCCAACGTCAAGCGCGTGCGCGCCCAACCAGAGCAGATGATTTAAAACACGCGTAATTTCATCAAACATCACGCGAATATATTGCGCGCGTATAGGTACTTCCAGCCCCATCATTTTTTCGATTGCCATCACATAGGCATGCTCATTCGCCATCATCGAAACATAATCGAGTCTATCCATATAAGGGATAGACTGCAGGTATGTACGGTTTTCGGCAAGCTTTTCAGTCGCACGATGCAGCAAGCCAATGTGTGGATCAGCACGTTGTATCACTTCACCATCAAGCTCTAACACTAGGCGTAGCACGCCATGCGCGGCTGGGTGCTGCGGGCCAAAATTCATGGTGTAATTACGTATTTCAGCCATTGTGGAAGCCTTCATCGCGAATCACGCGCGGCACGTTATTTCGTAGCTCAATTGAAACTGGCTGGTAAATCACGCGCTGCTGTTCTGGATCGTAACGCATTTCCACATTACCTATCATCGGAAAGTCTTTACGGAACGGATGTCCTACAAAACCGTAATCAGTTAAAATACGCCGTAAATCTGGATGATTTTCAAACATAATGCCAAATAAATCAAAGGCTTCACGCTCATACCAATTAGCGACTGGCCATACGTCGACCAAGGTGGGCAACACAGGAAAATCGTCATCTTGCGCAAAAACGCGTAAACGCAGGCGCTGATTTAAACTCACCGATAACAAATGCAAGACCACTGCAAAACGCGCGCCTTGTCCATCTTCAAAATCAACACCTTCTTTATATTCGCTATAATCTACGCCACTTAAATCAATCAACTGCTCAAATTTAAGTTCGGCATGATCACGCAACTTGGCACAAACCTCTAACAAATGCACTACTTTGCATTCAACCGTAATTTCGCCCAGAGCGATATCTAACTTGGATACATAAACGCCTAAAGCGAGCTTTACTTGTGCAGAAAGAAGTTCTAATTTGTTAGCCATTATTTTTAGCGCGCTATCGTGTTAGTTCTTCTAATTTTTTTCTGCAACTGAATAATGCCGTATAGCAGCGCTTCAGCAGTAGGCGGACAGCCTGGCACATACACATCGACTGGCACTATGCGATCGCAACCACGTACCACCGCATAAGAATAATGGTAATAACCTCCACCATTTGCGCAACTTCCCATCGAAATCACCCAACGCGGCTCTGCCATTTGGTCATATACTTTGCGCAGCGCAGGCGCCATTTTATTAACTAAGGTACCTGCGACTATCATCACATCCGATTGGCGCGGGCTGCCACGGAACACAATGCCGAAACGGTCTAAATCATAGCGCGATGCGCCCGCATGCATCATCTCTACTGCGCAACAAGCTAGGCCAAAAGTCATCGGCCACATTGAGCCTGTGCGCGTGTAGTTAATCACCGTGTCTAGCGTGGTGGTAACAAAGCCTTTTTCTAAGACGCCCTCTAAGCTCACCTTTTTAATTCCTTTTCAAAAGGGATCAGTCCCATTCCAATGCGCCTTTAACCCATTCGTAAATAAAACCTACTACTAGCACGCCCAGAAATAACATCATGGCTAAAAATCCTGCCAAACCAATTTCTTGAAGCACCACCGCCCAAGGGAATAGAAACGCAATTTCGAGATCGAACAAGATAAACAGAATAGCAACGAGATAATAGCGCACATCAAACTTCATACGCGCGTCTTCAAATGCTTCAAAACCGCATTCGTAGGGAGAATTTTTTTCAGAATCTGGCTTGTGAGGAGAGACCAACTTACCTAAAACAAGGGGAGCGACACCTACCCCCAAGCCCACGAGGATAAATAACAATATAGGAAAATAATTTTCTAGCACGTGCTAGCCCCAAACAAAATAACTTAAATTAGAAATCAATAAACTATAACTGACGATACGCATTATTTTTTCATATTTTTATTGCACAGTTACTACAAACACCGCAGGAATCAGGACTCAATTCACTGCTTTATGATAATTGTTCTAAATTTCTTGGGCTTTCTTAACTTTAAATTTTACTTACTTACTGGCATTAACTTAACTATTAATTAATCACAATTACTTAACATTTGGTGCCGACGGAGAGACTCGAACTCTCACGACTTTCGTCACAGCCACCTCAAGGCTGCGTGTCTACCAATTCCACCACGACGGCTATTTAAAGGCTTGCGCCTTAATTCCAACCTATCTTAATTAGGAATATCTTTCGCAGCGCTGCCAGCCGGAATTGCTTCTGCCGGCTTAGTTTCAGCAGGCTTTGTGTCTGTTAGATTTGTGTCTGATACTTTGGCCGCATCAGATTTCACTTCTTGCGACTGAGTTGCTTTAATCACACTGCCATTTCCTGCGCGATGGCTTGCCATATAAGCAAGTGTCAAGCTGGTTGCAAAAAACACAGCCACGCAAGTCGCAGTTGCTTTGCTCATGAAATTAGAAGAGCCACTCACGCCGAACAAGCTACCTGAGGCACCGCTTCCAAAAGCTGCGCCCATATCGGCGCCTTTACCGTGTTGTAATAAAACCAAGCCAATTACGCCTGCCGCCGCCAATATATGAATAACTGTTACTAAATTTTCCATCTAACTTAACCTTCCGAAATATTATTTTTCATAATATTTGCTATCTTTTTGCTAATTTTAATCAAGCTACCAAACTATGCTGAGAGCTCAGCTGCTTGGCAAATACCTTCGAATTCTTGCGCATTGAGCGAGCACCTACCAATTAACCCGCCATCGATGTTTGAAACTGCGAATAATTGTACCGCATTTTGAGGGCTTACGCTGCCTCCGTAGAGAATTTTTAAGCGATTTGCAGCGCCCGCATTCAGTGCAGAAATCTTATTGCGAATAAATTGGTGCATGCTTTTTGCCTGCGCAGGGGTCGCTGCCAAGCCAGTGCCAATCGCCCAAATTGGCTCATACGAAACCACCGCATCGACAAAAATCTCTGCGCCATGCGTCTTGATGATGGTATCAAGTTGTTTACCTACCACCATTTCCATCACGCCAGCTTCACGCTCAATCAATGTCTCGCCCACGCACAAAATAGGCGTTAAGCCGTGTTTTTTAGCTTGCGCAAATTTTTGTGCGATATTTTCGTCCGATTCGCAATACGCGGTGGCACGCTCTGAGTGGCCGATAATCACAAATTTACAGCCAAAATCCTTTAACATGGCTGCGCTTACCTCACCCGTAAATGCGCCAATTTCGTCTTTCGCCATATTCTGCGCACCCCAAGCAATATCGGTATGTTGCAGCATGCTTTGTAATTGAGCGAGGTAAGGATATGGCGCGCACACCACAACTTGTGTGTGCTTTAAGCTAGAAAGTGTTGCTACAAAGTCTTTTAGTAAAATTTCATTTTGCTTGAGGTTGCCGTGCATTTTCCAATTAGCAACAACTAATTTTTTGGTGATTTTTTTGACAGTTTTTTGAATCATCGAAACGCCTTAAGAGTTGGCGCGAATTCTACGCGCGCCTGTAGTCTTGGTCAACGTGTTTGGTCAATGTTAAGTCGCTTAAGTACTTGCGCTAAACAAATAAATCTGGCTCAGTCTTCCCCACCATTGCAACACGTTTCAATGCATGCACAAACTCACCACTTTCATGCAGATGATTCATATCTTGCGGATGACGTCCGCCATGCATGCGTGCAAGCCGAGTGATGCTTAATGCAGACATTTTCCACTCAAGTTTAGATAAAAGTTCATCAGCTAAGTCTGGGCGATTACACAAAAGCACCATATCACAACCCGCATTCAGCGCGGCTAAGCTACGTGTCGTCACGTCGCCGCCTACAGATGCACCCTCCATGCTTAAGTCATCGCTAAAAATCACACCATTAAAACCTAAACGTTCGCGCAACACTTTTTGTAACCATTTTGGTGAAAAACCTGCAGGTCTATCATCTATTTTCGGGTAAATCACATGCGCGGGCATAATTGCCGCCAAGCCTTCATCAATCATTTGCCTGAAAGGCTGCATATCGTTTTGGGCAATTTGGTCAAACTCACGTTCATCTACAGGAATACTCACATGTGAATCCGCCACCACAAAGCCATGACCAGGGAAATGCTTACCCACGGCTGCCATGCCGCCTTTTTTAAGGCCCTGCATTAAGCTAAAGGCAAGTTCGTTAATGGCTTGTGTGTTTTTGTGAAAAGCGCGGTCACCAATGACTAAACTATCGCCATAATCCATATCTAACACTGGCGTAAAACTAAAATCCACGCCATGTGCACGTAGCTCTGCGGCTAAAATCCAGCCCGCCTCAACGGCTAACTCTTTGGCTTTTTTGCGATTGGTATCCCAAATTTTTCCAAACTCCCGCATGGGTGGAATTTTAGTAAAACCCTCTCTAAAGCGCTGAACACGGCCACCTTCATGGTCTACAGAAATTAAAATAGGTGGGCTGCGAACCGCATGGATACTGGCTGTCAGGGCACGTAATTGGGCGCAATTTTCGAAGTTACGCGCAAATAAAATCACACCGCCCACCAATGGGTGTTGTAATCTCTTGATATCGTCGGCAGTGAGTTCTGTACCGACGACATCCAACATAACGGGGCCTAAACTCATCGCGCTTTCTCTAAACTATAACTAATCTGTATCATACCAAAAACCCGTCATTCCCGCGCAGGTGGGAATCTAGGCAAGGTACATTTTTTGAATGCTCCAAAAATGACTAAACCTTTTACTCGACTGGATTCCCGCCTACGCGGGAATGGCGTTTGAGTGATTAAGTCATTATTTTTAAACGATATAAAGAGGTCACTTCCTTCACCCGCGCGGCATAAAGCGGGTCGGATTGATCGCTAGCCTTGGCGTGTTTAGGCGCTATGTCTAACTTTTCTAGCACATGCAAACCTGCATCAGCAATCCATTTTTGTAATTCTTCATTGGTGCGCAATCCTAAATGCTCTGCCAAATCGGACATGATTAACCATGCTTCACCATTTTCGTTTAAATGATTTTTAACGCCATTTAAAAACCCTTTTAGCATTTTATTGTTAGGGTCGTATATTGCATGCTCTATTGGCGCATTGGCTTTGGCTGGCAACCAAGGTGGGTTACACACAATTAAATCGGCCTTTTTCTGCCCTTTGGGAAACAAATCCGCTTGTTCTAGTTCAACATACTGCGTTAAATCTAATTTTTTAATATTGTCAGCCGCGCAATTAAGTGCGCGCACACTGTTATCTGTCGCAACCACTTTTTTAATGCCACGCGCGACCAAAATAGCGGCGATTACGCCCGTACCTGTGCCAATATCAAATGCAGTTTTTGCGTTGCCTAAAGATGTGGTGTTAATTAAATCCAAATACTCACCCCGAATTGGCGAATATACGCCATAGTGCGCATGGATATTGGCTTGCAGAGCATCGATAAAAACACCTTTTTTGCGCCATTCATGCGCGCCAACCATGCCCAATAATTCGCGTAGCGATAGCACTAATTTTGCAGGCACTTTATCAATTTTTGGATTAATAATCAGCGCACCTTCAACCGCATCTTTTACATCGGGCGCGCGCTTTAAATCACATTTACCATATTGCAGTTCGATTAAAATTTTATTGGTAATATTTGCGCGCTGAATTTGCCGCGCACGATGTTGGTGAAATGCTTGCGTTAAATTTTCTGCTGGCAGAATCGGTTTGCTATCGACCTTGCGGGTAATCGCTTGCAGTAGTTGTTTGGCATTTTGGAAATCACCACGATACAGTAATGCTGCACCTTCGCACACTTGCTTATAGGCTACCTTGGCGTTTGTGGTGTCATCTGCAATCACCACATTTTTAGGCGCTGGATTACCTGCCTCTGATTGCCAATCGGCGGTTTGTGGTTTGTTTTTTTCTTGCCATATAAGGCTTTGTTGGGTCGGGCTATGTTGGACGTTCAAACTAATCTTTCAATACTGTGCGGACGTCTAGTTTATCACGCAAGTAATCTCCACCTAAATTGATCGCCAAAATTAAACTCATTAAACTTAAGCCCACTATCAACACATAATGTGGCGCAACCAGCATATAGCGTACACCATCGCGCAACATAGCGCCCCAGCTTGCGTTTGGCGCTTGGATACCCAATCCTAAAAATGAAAGGCTAGCCTCAGCAATCATCACGCTTGCTAAGCTATAAGTCGCCTCTACTATTAAAATAGAGCCTAATAAGGGCAAAATATGCCTAAATAAAATACGGCTCACGCTTGCACCTAGTGACTCGGCGGCAATCACATGCTGGCGCTTACGCAAACTCAAGGTTTGCCCACGCGCTAACCTTGCATAGCTTACCCAGCCCGTTATACAAAGGGCAATCACTAAGTTGGTCATCCCTGGCCCTAATACGGCAGCAAATGCAATCGCGAGCAATACCCCAGGAAAAGCCAAAAATACATCCGTAATCTGCATCAAAAATTGGTCAACTTTTCCGCCATAAAATCCTGCCAGCAAGCCTATGAAAATGCCAACAACCATGGTCACTAGCGTCACCAATATTGCCACCATAAATGAAACTTCTACCCCGCGTAAAATGCGCGCTAGAATATCGCGCCCTAAGTCATCTGCACCAAACCAATGTTGCAGACTGGGGTTTGCCAGTATAGCGTTTAAGTGGACGTCATTGCCATGCAAATCAAGTGCTCTGCCGATGAAGACGGCAACCAGCCAAAATACCAGAATAGAAAGTGCGATTTTTTTCATGTGCAACAAAATTCCCCTCCCCATTTAAGGGAGAAGAGAATTAAAAACAAGCTCACATATAACTGATTAAACAAAATCATGTCCCAAACTTTACACACTAGCTCTGACTCTAGGGTCTGCAATGCGGTACAACATATCGGTGAACAAATTCACCAACACATAGCTCAATGCCACTACAAGCACGCAAGCTTGCGTCACAGGATAATCGCGCTTTTCGATGCTCTCAACCAGCAAACGGCCAATGCAATCCCAACTAAATATGGTTTCAGTAATCACCGTACCCGCGAGCAAGCTCCCCATCTGCAAACCGACAATGGTAATAATCGGCAGTAAAGCAGCACGTAATGCATGGCGCAAAATCACGGTTTTTTCACTTAACCCTTTAGCGCGCGCAGTACGAATATAGTCGTCATTCAACACTTCCAAAAGACTCGTGCGCGTCATGCGCGTGAGTATCGCACTTAAGCCAAAACCCAGTGTCACAGCTGGCAGAATAATAGAGGTTTGTGCGTCCATGCCGCTCACAGGCAACCAACCTAACCACACCGCAAAAACCAACATCAGCATGGGTCCTAACCAAAACGCTGGCATAGCAGAAAAACGCACGCTAATAATTGTCACCACAAAATCTTGCCAATGCCCTGCTTTTAATGCCGCATAAATCCCCATTGGCACACCAATAGTTAACCCAATAATTAGCGAAAAAAACGCGAGCTTTAAGGTCGCCGGGTAACGCGTTTTAATCATTTCGATTATGGGCGTTTTAGAGTGAATTGAAGTGCCAAAATCACCATGCACAAGCTTAACCAAATAGCTGCCGAATTGACTTATTAAGGGTTGATTTAAGCCTAAATCTGCACGTAATGCATCACGGTCAGCGGTGCTGGCAGATTCACCCAACATCACTTCAACTGGGTCGCCCGGCACAAGATGTATCAACAAAAAAGTGAGTAACAACACACCAAAAATAACGGTGGCAAAGCTCGATAGTTTTTTAATTAAAAACAACTCAAATCTTCCTTAGTCCGTCATTCCCGCTAGGCGAGAATCCATTAGTTTTATTGGTTTTAAATTCAAAATAGATTCCTGCTTTCGCGGGAATGACGATTGAGAAGTTTGGTGGATTTCATTCAGAAATAAACACACGCGTGCCAACCGCCACCAAATCAAACAGCGCTATCACATCCGCATTGCGCATACGCACACAACCGTGTGAGCCAATTTTGCTCATCTCTGTAGCATCTGGCGTACCATGAATGTAAATATAGCGCTGCATGGTATCTACATTACCTAAGCGGTTTTTGCCGACTTCTTTACCGCTTAACCACAAAATTCGCGTGAGTATCCAATCGCGATTGGGAAACTGCGCCATCAGCTCTGGCGTGCAAATTTCACCCGTTGGGCGACGCCCGACAAATACGGTGTTAGGCGCTGCGCTATCGCCAATTTTAGCGCGAATAGTGTGCACGCCCAGCGGCGTACATCCGCTATCTTTCTCGCAACCCGCACCGTTGGCGGCAGTTGAGACTGGGTAACGCGCCATCACATCGCCATCGTCGTTATACAACGTTAAGGTTTGGTTTGAGATGAGTATTTCGATGCGCATTTTATTCTTGGAATCTAATTCTTAATACTTTGATTGCAATATGGATGTGTTAAATCACAATTGTCTGATGAACCCACACCACCATCCTGAACTCTAACAATGTGGTCATATGAAACTGACCTTATTGGGTCTAAATAACCTTGGCAGATTGGACATTTCAAAGCACTTTTCAGGGCATTACGTATGAAAGCAGCACTTTTTGTATTGTCGGAAAATTTCTCTGCAGCATTTAAATCACCACCTACAAAAACCTTTCCTACCAAACCAGCATGAGCAATAAGACTTTGCTCAGAAAAAGTTTCATTTTTGTATAACTGATTAATTGTTAAATCCAGTATATCTGTATATTTTTCAATTCTTTTTTTACTAATAATTCGTTGTAATATTATGGAAATCAAGTCTTTGTTTCGTATTAATATATCTTCCAATTGGCTTCTAACTTTTGTAAATTTAACAAAGAAAAGGTCATCATTATTTGATAGCTTACGAGCAATCAAAGTTACAAGCCCCATAAACATTGCAGATGAATGTTGTCCTGATGGCCCGTAGAAATATACTGCGGGATGCAAACCTAAGCTACCACTATCATTTCCTGTAATTCTTTTTGCTAATTTAACTGTTTGCTTTAAACAAATTAACGTTTCAGTTCCATCAGCATCATCAGATTGTGTAGCTATCGCCAAGGGCTGATTATTGTGAGTATTAGCAGCCATGATAAAGTCCATCAGAATTTTCATTCCATTTCTTACACCTGTTGAACCTCCAAGAGGCAAATCAAGAGTTTTAATTGGAGAATCAATTTCAGGTGAGAATAATATATCGTGTATTTTTACTGCATCTTCTTCAATTTTCCGTCTTTTTTCTTCTTGAAATAATGACCAATACTTATGCCCCATCCCAGAACGTATAACAGCCCTTGCTGCAATTGCAATTGGTTTTTTTCTATTATGTAACAGTAGCTCTTCTAAGTCGTCCAGCGGTGTACCTTTGGTATTTATGTGAAAAAAAGACCGCTCAGCCTTCTCTGCATTTCCATTAACCCATTGAATTGCAAGACCTCTTGATGCGACCGTATTGGTTCTGATTTTCTCACTTTCAGTCTGGTCAACAGCTGTCATTCTCGACTGAAAATGCTGCCAAGAACCAATACTATCCGCTATTAATTTTCTTGTTAGTTTTGCTGCCTTTACTTGCTCTGAAGGCAACGCATGCCCAAAAAAAGAAATGGAAACAGGGCCATCGCCATAATCATCTTCAACCCAAGCCTTTAAGACACTTAATCTGTGACCCCCATCAATTACGAATATTCCTGTAGATGACCTCCAAAGAATTACCGATGGAATCAAGTCACCATTTACATAGCATTCAAGCAAAGAACATACTTGTTCTGGGGCCCAGTGATTAGTTTCTCTTTGGAAGTCAGGTTTTCTTAAACTAGGTGCTAAAAAACCAGTTTGGCCAAAATCTCTAACAGAGATAGTACCGACCTGGTCAAAGGATGCTGTTAGATTCCCATCATCTAAGGCAAAATCTTCCCGCTTAATCATTG
>JANNOS010000043.1:0-38613 GCA_031399315.1 Methylophilaceae bacterium
ATGAAGACTCTAGAATGCGCTATTTTGCTGGTGCCCCATTTATTGGAATAGGTATATACAACTGGGAATTGCTTGCGACTGAAAGCAAAAGTAACTCTACTAGCGACTATGAGTATTTGGCTATCAGTCACTCAACTCAGCACCCAGAGAAGGAAGCTATGATTGCAGAAAAACTCCCTCAATACCATGAGATTAATCGATTTAGCTCGGCTAAAGCTAAAAAATCTATTGTAATTTATCAAAGATAACTACAATTTAAGTCGTTTAATATCTACTGTTATAATCAATCAAATTAAAAAATCCAACTTAAACAAAACACTATGAAACAATCACCACCTTGCCCAGTATGCAATCAACCATCTCCATACGATTTCAGTGGCCGAGATTTAATGTTCAATCATTATGATAGATATGACTATCATCGCTGCATTAGCTGTAATTTTATTTTTCAGCACCCCTTGCCCACAATAGAGCAGATTGGCTCTTTTTATCCAAATGAATACGAAGTCTATGAAGAACAGTCTCGCTTAAAAAAAGTAAGTGGTCTCAGAAAGTCTATTTTAAAAAGATATTATGGTTACAGCCATTTAAGAACCAACACATTCAATGACTTTATTTGTTTTATCCCTAAGTTATTTAATAATGACTTTGAGATTCATTTCAGTTCAAATGGGAGAATACTGGATGTCGGATGTGGAAATGGACGTTACTTAGATGGCATGAAAAAACTAGGCTGGCAAGTAAAAGGTGTAGAGTTTAACGAGAGCGCAGTGCGCGTATGCAATCTCTCTGGCTTGGATGTACATCACGGAGATTTGTTTTCCGCAAATTTTGATACTGACAGTTTTGATATCATCAATGTCAGCCATGTAATTGAGCATGTTCCAAATCCGAAAGAATTCTTTGCTGAGCTCTCACGAATACTGAAAAAAAATGGTACGCTCATTATAAAAACACCAAACAGCGAGGCTTTAGGTAGAGGATTGTTCAACACCAATTGGTACGCAAACGATGTGCCAAGGCATATTTATTTATTCTCAGAGCAAAATTTTAGTGTTCTAGCAAATGCTTGTAGTTTAGAAATCCAGCAATTACGAACTCGCACTACCCCGAAAATTATCTTAAATAGTATTGATTATGTTGTAGCCAATCATTCTAAACCATCAAAAAAGGTTAAGTGGATGAGATTGGCTGCAAGATCATACGTGCTGTTTGCACAATATAAAAAAAGAGGTGATGAAATATTTGCTGTTTTTACTAAACACTAAACAGACATGTCTAAAAAAATTCTGTTTATCTCAAAAGGTCAACATACTTCATCCACACGTTATCGTGCTATGCAGTATTTTCCGAACTTTATTGATAATGGTTGGCAGCCTACTCACATCACCATTTCAGGTGGGGTTGTCCCAGTTTTAAAAACATTTATCGCCGCGATAAATGCCGATGTGGTTGTTTTATTGCGTAAAACTTTTCCACCCCCGGTATTTTGGATATTACGTCAATTATCAAAAAAATTAATTTTTGATTTTGACGATGCCATTTTCGTTAATACTAATGGCTCATACTCTAAAACCAGAATGAATCGCTTCAAAACTACTGTTGCTAATTGTGACTACATTTTCGCGGGCAATCAATATTTAGCTGACGAGGCAAAAAAAAATAATAGTGCAGTGGCAGTAATCCCCACCTCTGTAGAAGTAAATAAATATGACTTATCATGTCAAAAAGATGTTGCGACTTTTGAACTAGTGTGGATTGGAAGTACATCTACTAAAAAATATATTGCGGAAATTATTCCAGCACTTGAAAAAGCCGCGCAAATTATTCCAAATTTAAAGCTTAAAATTATTGCTGATTTCGAGCTAGCAAGCCCAATACTTAACATTAAAAATGTTGCTTGGACAGAACATGATGAAGCAATAGAGTTATGTAAGGCCGACGTAGGGCTAGCGCCTATGCCTGAAAATAACTGGACAAAGGGTAAGTGCGCGCTAAAAGTCTTGCAGTATATGGCTACAGGCCTGCCTGTAATATCATCTGCGGCTGGCGTCAATGCTTATGTTGTCGAGAATGGGGTTAGTGGATATCTGGCCTATGACGACAGTGAATGGTTTGAGTTAGTCATTCAATTAAATAAAGAAAAATCTATTTTGAAGCAGATGGGAAAACTTGGCAAAGAACGCGCCCATAAAGAATTTTCTATCAATGTCGTTTTTCAAAAGATGTTTAAAATATTATCTCAGATAGATTAGCTGCTCTTAATACCGCTTTGCATTGGTGTAATAAAACAAGCACACAAGTTCACGTACAAATTTTTAAAACACGCACTTCACTAGTTTTATAAGCATCGTATATTAGAGCATTCTGTTTTGAATATCTTTTAATCTCATATCCACTTTTTTACAACTTGCTTGGTAGCCTTCAACCAGCGCCTGAATTTCTTCATAGCCAAAAATAAATTTATTTTCAAAGTCTCGCCAAAATCGCGAAAAGTTTTTTAACCTTCTTCGGCAATCTAGTGACCAAGGGAATATCGTCATATCCGCAATATCAATTAAACCCATTCTTTTTTCAGGAGTAAGTACAATATTACCAAGATGCAGACCTCTGAAATAAATTCCCTTTTCGTGCACCTCTGCTATAAAAGCGCCCAGATCTCTAGATAGAGCAATGCTAATATTTTTTGAGCGCAAAATATCAAGTATGGTATCCCCATATAATGGCTCGTAAACTACCGCTGTTTTATTAGAGCTTTGTATGTGATACAGCTGCTTAACTTTAACGGTAAGAATCCCTAACTTAGCAATACGTTCTGCATTTCTACAAAACATTCTTGCGTAAGAATACACATGCGCAATACTTAACAGGCGTTTAACGCGAAAGATTTTGATGAAATCACCATTGGCAAGTTTTGCAACTTTAATACCATACTGATCTTGCTCAAAGATAGCTTCTGCATTCGCAAGCCAGCAATCTAGCTCAATCTGAGTCAGCAACTCACTTTTTTGATATGAATACCCGAAAGTACATGCAATTTGCATTGTGACAACCATGACAAATTTATTACAACGGATTATAGCTTATAGTATTTTTTATACCAAATCGAAAATTGTTCTATCCCTGTTTTCAAGTCCGTGTTGGGCTTAAACCCAACCCACGCTTCTAGCGCACTAGTATCTGCATAAGTCGCTTTCACATCGCCTGCTTGCATGGGCAAAAATTCCTTTTGCGCTTTTCTACCCAGTGCATCTTCTAAAAAACTGATAAAATCGAGTAATTTTTCAGGATGATTATTCCCAATATTAAATAGCCTGCAAGGCGCATGGACATTGCCTCCCAGAGCATCTTTTTTAGATGTTGCGGGTGGTTTATCTAGCACACGAATGACACCTTCAACAATATCGTCAATATAAGTAAAGTCGCGCATCATATCGCCATGATTAAACACTTTAATTGGCCTATTATTAAGTATTGCATCTGCAAATAAAAATGGTGCCATATCTGGCCTACCCCACGGGCCATACACAGTAAAGAAGCGTAATCCAGTCGTCGGGATACCATATAGATGACTATAGGTATGTGCCATCAACTCATTGGCTTTTTTTGTTGCTGCGTACAAGCTTACTGGGTGGTCGACATTATCCGTTTCAGAAAATGGCAATTTAGTATTGCCGCCGTATACGCTAGATGAGCTTGCATAAACCAAGTGCTGTGGCTGAATAGACCTGCATGCTTCTAAAACATTGGTAAATGCAACGATGTTGCTACTGATATATGCATGTGGATTTTCGAGCGAATAACGCACACCCGCCTGTGCAGCTAAATGGATAACGCTATCAGGTTTTTCATCTGCAAATAATTTAGCCGTAACAAGCGGCTCAGCTAAATCAAGCTTAACAAACTTGAAGTTTTTCGCATTTGGGTGCGCTGCTATGGCTTTAAGTCGCGCTTCTTTTAAACTTACATCGTAATAATCATTGACGTTATCGACACCAACCACAACGTCGCCGCGTGCCAACAGCTGAAGCACTGTATGAAACCCAATAAAACCCGCTGCCCCTGTTAGCAATACTTTCATTGCAATTTACTTGTTCAAGCGCCCGACTGCGCGGTACTCGATGCCTGCATTTTTTACTACGGCGGGATCATAAATATTACGGCCATCAAAAATAATATTCGATTTAAGCTTCTGTTTTATTTGACTAAAATCTTGACTTCTAAATTCTTTCCACTCGGTTACAATCACCAAAGCATCTGCATTATCCAAAGCTTGGCTTGGGCTTTCAGCATAACTTAACCCTTTTATACCATTAAATATGCGTTTAGCTTCTTGCATGGCAACTGGGTCGTAAGCCGTTATCGTAGCCCCTGCTGCCAGCAAATCAGCGATAAGCACACGGCTTGAAGCCTCACGCATATCGTCCGTATTAGGTTTAAATGCTAAGCCCCACAAGGCAAAATGCTTACCTGCTAAGTTTTCACCAAAATGCTTTTTAATTTTTTTAGTTAACACTTGTTTTTGAGCGTCATTGGCCGCTTCTACAGCATTGAGCACTTTTAAATCGTATGCATTATTTTTACCCGTGCTAATAAGCGCTTTCACGTCTTTAGGAAAACACGATCCGCCATAACCACAGCCAGGGTATAAAAAGTCATATCCAATTCGCGGATCAGAGCCTATACCTTTACGTACAGACTCAATATCAGCGCCTAAAAGTTCTGCCAAATTAGCAAGCTCATTCATAAAACTAATACGTGTCGCCAACATCGCATTAGCGGCATATTTAGTAAGCTCTGCAGAGCGCACATCCATCACTACTAATCTTTCGTGATTGCGCTGAAATGGCGCATAAAGCGCACGCATTGCTTCTATACCTTTGTCATCATCGGCACCAATGATAATGCGATCTGGACGCATAAAATCCTCTACCGCCGCACCTTCTTTTAAAAACTCTGGATTAGCCACCACACTAAAATCTATTGTTTTATTACGCGTTAAAAGCTCTTCCACGATAGCGGCTTTTACTTTATCGGCTGTGCCTACAGGCACAGTAGACTTATCCACCACGACTTTATGACTGGTCATGTATTTGCCAATGTTTCTTGCTGCCGCAACCACGTATTGCAAGTCAGCAGAGCCATCTTCATCTGGAGGCGTACCTACAGCAATAAATTGAATATCGCCAAACGCAACCGCTTGCTCAATATTCGTTGTGAATTTTAGTCGCCCAGCGGTTACATTGCGACGCACCATTTCGAGCAAACCAGGCTCGTGAATAGGAATTTCACCTTCTTCTAATATCTTTATTTTTGCAAAATCCACATCTAAACAAAGTACATCATTGCCCACTTCAGCCAAGCATGCACCTGACACTAAGCCTACATAGCCTGTACCGATTACAGCCACTTTCATTGAAGATTAATCCTATCTAATTTTAATTTGTACATACCGAGCCTAAGCCATAAATGAAAAGTTTTTTCTTCTTTTTAAGGTAGGGTTCAAATACTTTAACTTCACAATCTGAATTTATAGCAAGCTTCTCACGATGTTTTCCCTCGCTTAAAACCAATGCGCTCTGATTGGTACTTTTTAGTTGTTTCAGCTCTTCTAATGATATAGTTTTAATTGGCTTATTTGCATAATAAATTAAGCGCATATCAAGCTCTCCAATAGCATATAGCTGCTTGACTGGCACTGTATTACTCCAAGCTTGAAATTGTGGGAATACGGATACCCGATAATCAAATATTTTTGGTTCTATCCATATATAAAAGCCAGCAAAAATCATTAATGAAATCAACCCTAAACTTAGTATGATCCATTTAACTTGTACTTTGCAGGATTCAAAAATATGCGCAAGTTGAATCGCCAATAAAATAATAATAACAGGATAAATAGGCAATAAGTATTTAGCATGTTTGTTACTGAATAATGAAAAAATGATGATCGGTAATACACAAGCTGTAAGCAATATCAAAAAATTAGGCTTACTTTTATGCGCCGTCCATAAGCGCTTAGGTTGATATAAAAATAGCGCAATCAGTAATAAAAAATCTGTGGCTATCCAAGCGATATAACTTAAGAGTGGTTTGGCCACGACATCGCTTTGCATTTTGTTTAACATGTCACGTTTTGCGATGGTTGACCAAATATCTGGGCCTAATTTAACTGTGACAGCAACATACCAAGACAAAGCAATGACCATAAATATAAGCCAGCCAATTTTATTGGTGAGAGCTTCTTTAACTTGTTGATTTTTTGTCCACACAGCAATCACTAACAGCGGCGCTGTTACAAACAGCATCGCCACGGGGCCTTTAGTAAGTACTGCTAAAGCGAGTAAGGCATAACTTAAATAAATCCAATAGGCTTTGGCATGATCTTGCACATATTGAATAGCCGATAATAGCGCCCCAAAACACAAAGCGGTTAACAACATCTCAATTTCTACTCTACGCGCCAGCATGGCAAAACCTACATTAACAATTAATAATTGAATTGCAAACAAAGCAGCCCAAGTACCAAAGTGTTTTTTTGTGTAGCTATACGCCATGTAAACGACAGATACGGCTGCAATTGCGGAAGGTAGACGCAATGTCCATTCATTGACTTGCCCAAGCAATGTAGAAATCACCAATGAACACCAATATAAAAGCGGTGGTTTTGTCAGGTATAACTCACCATTTTGTGTGGGAAGCAGCCAATTGCCGCTAGAGAACATCTCCTTGATGGCTAAAGCGCGTCGCCCCTCATTTAAAGACATTAACTGCAAACTACCCAAGCCCCAAAATAAAACTAAAAAACCCAATATAAGTGTAGTTATCAGTAAATACTGGTGATTTTTTCCTGAAGGTAATGTCATCAAAACTTGCTCTGATTGCGCTTAATCAACATTAAATTACGCGTATAGACAACAGTACCTGGCAGCTGACCCAAAATAATGACGGGATCAAGCTTATGTAAACCATACGCCAGCACAACCAACCCGCCAATTAAACTTAAGTACCAAAAACTAATCGGGATTAAACTTTTTCCATGCTTTTCGCTATGTATCCATTGCACAATAAAACGCGCCATAAACAAGCATTGACCCAACAGACCAAATCCCAGCCACATTAAATCAATGCTTGGCATTCCAACAATATAGGCATTTAACGCATTGATGATATGCGAAAAATACAAACCAATACCATCATTAACTATTTGCATGGCTAGTCAACTTTATCTACAATAGTTTCAGGCACTTTAGTTTCAGGTACTTTAGTTTCAGGTACTTTAGCGCGTCTTTGTAACCAAGCCACACCAAACAAATCGACGATGCCTACCAGTAACCTATCAATCGTTCCGTAGTTAGATTTTCCATGCGCACGATTACGATGACTTACGGGGACTGAGAGAATTTTCCCGCCACGCCGTTTAATAAGAGCGGGCAAAAAGCGATGCATGTGATCAAAATAAGGTAAATCTAAAAAGGCTTCTCGACTAAACAATTTCAACCCACAGCCCGTGTCTGGGGTGTTGTCATTAAGCATTTTTGAACGCACTGTATTCGCAATGACTGAAGAAATTCTTTTAATCCAAGTATCACGGCGGCTGGCACGGCGATTGCCTCCAATTAAATCTACGCCTTCTTCTAATACTGCAATTAACTTCAAAATATCAGCAGGATCATTTTGACCATCGCCATCTAATGTTGCAACCCAATCATATTGCGCATGCTTAACGCCAGTTCTTACCGCAGTACTTTGTCCACAACTTTTTACATGCTGCACAATTTTTAATTGCGAGTACTGTTGCGCTAATGTCGACAAACTTGCAAAAGTCGCATCTGTACTACCATCGTCCACATAAATAATTTCATGCACTATCCCTTGCATCGCACTATCTATTTCAGCAATCAGGCTAGCCACATTATCTTGCTCATTTCTCACTGGCACAACAACAGATAACGCTTTTAAATTTATAGTCATCTTAACTCCCTAATAACTCTTTTATATTTTTAATAACCGCTATTCTATTTTTTTGACAATAGCTTTGCCAGTCACGCACTTCTGTCCAATCATACAAAAACACAAAATCTAGACCTGCACCAACTGCCGCTTGATGATCGTATTTACTATCCCCTAAAAACAATGCGGGCAATTGAATATTGCCGTTTGCAATTTCTCGCGCAAGGACTTGCTCTTTTTGATCTGGTCCGCCAAATATGCCAGCATCGAATAAATGCACCAAGTTACCATTACCCAAGGGACGGCGTGGGAAAATTCGCCTTAACTCAGCTTGATCTCCACCAGAGAGCAACATCCAACCCGCTTGCGGTGTCATTGCTTTTAGCTCAACCAATCCAGACGCCACTTCACACGCCATTAAAGTAGTGTCTAGAATCTCATCAAAAGCATGCATATATTGCAGCATGAGTTCAGGTGTAATTGGTTGTTTAACAATATTATTTAAATAATATTCAATTTTTCCATTACGCGGAAAACTACCCTTCGCTATATGATGATCTACCAAAGCTTGCGCTTGCGCATCTGTGCCACCCATCTTTTTAGCAACCGCAAAATAAGCATTGACCTTGGTTTTATTGCTATTGAGTACCACGCCATCGCAATCAAATACGATGGTTTTATATTGTTTAATATCCAACAAATTAATCCCAATAAAAAAGGCTTTATGCCAACAAGCACAAAGCCTCAATTATACCTCTTAAGTAATTATGCTGCCTTAATAGCACTGGCCTCTTTAGCTAACTTAGTAATATGCGCCCAATCTTTCTTAGCCACCGCATCTGCAGGCGTTAACCATGTACCGCCGCAAACCACAACATTTGGTAAAGCTAAGAATTGTGGAGCTGACTCCACCGTTACGCCACCTGTAGGGCAAAACTTCACATCGCCAAATGGACCAGAAAAACCTTTAAGTAAATTAATACCGCCTACAGCAACTGCTGGGAATAGTTTCAAAAAGTAATAGTCATCAGCATTGGCTGTCATGATTTCAGAACCAGTCGACACGCCTGGCAATAATGGCAGACCTATTTTTCGTGCAAATTGACCTAATTCTGTTGTATAACCTGGACTCACCGCAAATTTACAGCCGACATCTAAACTCGCTTGCGCATCTTTTAAATTACGTACCGTGCCAGAACCCATAATCGCATCTGGTACGTGCTTAGCAATTTGCCCCATGGCTTGCAGTGCGCAGCTAGAACGCAGCGTCACCTCTAACACTCTAATGCCGCCTGCGAGCAATGCTTCTGCCATAGGCACAGCGTCTTCGACCTTATTAATAACGATAACGGGAATGACTGGACCTTCTTTTGCTAAATCTAATGTATTCATGCTTCTTTACCTAGGTTAATGATAATTAATTGATTCCCGTTAAGCGGGAATTGAGGGTTATATTTTTTGAGCGCTAAAACTTATAGCCAGGTGATTGCACCCTCTTCGGCTGACAATACGTTTCTTCGCATCCCACCAAACAACTCGCGCCCAATGCCATGTGAATTATGGTGACGCTTAGTATCAGTTAGCTCTTCAGCTTCACGCTCTGCCCAAGTATCTTCATCTACCAGCGCATTAAGCGTACCAACAGCCGCATTCAAACGGATGATATCGCCATTACGGATTTTTGCTATAGCACCCCCAGCACTGGCTTCAGGGCTTAAATGAATGGCTGCAGGAATCTTGCCTGATGCGCCACTCATACGACCATCGGTCACAATCGCGACCATAAATCCTTTGTTTTGCAGCACAGCAAGTGGTGGCGTTAACTTGTGCAGCTCTGGCATACCGTTGGCTTTTGGTCCTTGAAAACGTACCACCGCCACAAAATCACGTTCTAATTCGCCACGGTCAAACGCGCTCAACAACTCCTCTTGACTATCAAATACAATCGCAGGCGCTTCAATAATGTGTCTATCTTCTGGCACAGCTGAAATCTTAATTACGCTACGGCCTAAATTACCTTTTAATAAGCGCAATCCACCAGATTCGTTAAATGGATGGCCGACTGTTCGTACCACCGTTTCATCGCCACTCTCGGCTGGATACGGCTTCCAAATTAGTTTCCCATTTTCTTTTACTGGTTGTTTGCCATATTCATGCAAGCCACCTTTGGCAACGGCATACACATCTGGGTACATATAGCCACCATCGATGAGTTCACGAATCACGAAGCCAGGACCACCAGCAGCTTGAAACTCATTCACATCTGCTTTACCGTTTGGATACACACTTGCCAATAGCGGCGTCGCTTTAGCTAGGTAGTGAAAATCTGTCCAATCAATGATAATGCCCGCAGAACGTGCAACAGCAACCCAGTGGATTAAGTGATTGGTCGAACCACCCGTTGCCAATAAAGCGACCATGGCATTCACAATCACGTGTTCATCTACCAGCTTACCAATCGGCACGAAACTATCTTTTTTGGTATTCTCTATTACCGTGCGAACGGCCTCACGCGTTAAATCTTCGCGCAAACCATCATGTGGATGAATAAATGCTGCACCTGGCACGTGCAAGCCCATGGCTTCTAACAGCATCTGATTACTATTAGCAGTGCCATAAAACGTACAAGTACCCGCGCCATGATAAGCTGCAGACTCTGAAGCCAGTAACTCATCACGCCCAACTAAGCCTTGTGCGTATTTCTCACGCACTTTAGATTTTGAAGTGTTGTCAATACCCGTACTCATCGGGCCCGCAGGCACAAACACACATGGTAAATGCCCAAAATGCAAGGCGCCTATTAACAACCCCGGCACAATTTTATCGCACACGCCCAACAACAATGCCGCATCAAACACATCATGCGAAAGCGCAATCGCTGTGCCCATAGCAATATTATCGCGACTAAATAGAGACAGCTCCATGCCTGCTTCACCCTGCGTGATACCGTCACACATGGCCGGCACACCGCCCGCGACTTGTGTAGTAGCACCTAACTTATGCGCTTCATCACGAATAATGTCGGGGAAATTAACATAGGGCTGATGCGCAGAAAGCATCTCGTTATATGCTGTCACAATACCGATATGCGGCCCTTTTTCAGCATAAATACGTAGTTTATCGTTTTGCGGCATTGCTGCGAAAGCATGCGCAATATTGGCGCAACCAAGTCTGTCTGGACCTTTAGGACGCTTAATAATTTCATCTACTCGATGTAAATAGGCAGATCTTGTCGGCCGACTACGTTCAATAATGCGTTCGGTGACTTCTATATGAGACTGTTTCATGGGCGGTATATTTTCAAAAAATCAACTACTTATAATTAAACTCTAGAGCCTTGATTATCGCTAAACTAAGCAGTATCGTCAAACGCCAATTAGGCTATTGCGGGAATGTTTCGTAAAAAACTTAAAGTAAGTACTGTTATTTTTTAGTTACTAAAATATTTTCAAGCATCAAATACTCTAAATCACATCCATAAAACATATTGAGTGCATCAGTTGGGCTACATATCATTGGCTCGCCACGGCGGTTAAGCGATGTGTTAAGCACCACTGCGCTGCCGCGTAGCTTTTCCAAATGCTCAATAAGCTCATAATAACGTGGATTGGTCTCGCGCGTAACTACTTGCGCACGTGCTGTACCATCTTCGTGCACCACTTCTGGTATGCGTGCATTCCAAGCTGGGTTTACGTCAAACGTAAACGTCATATAAGGCGCTGGGTGACTGGTCTGTAGAATATCTTCTGCAACTCTGTCGAGCATGCTGGGGCAAAATGGGCGCCAGCGCTCACGGTATTTAATCTGCGCATTAATGCGGTCTGCCACCCCTGGGAAACTCGGGTCGCCCAAAATACTACGGCAACCTAGTGAGCGCGGACCAAACTCCATGCGGCCCTGAAACCATGCTAGTGGATTGCCGGCGGCTAGCAATTCAGCCGCTTTTTGCGGAAAATTTTCAACTTTTGTGAAAATTGGCTTATTCGGATGCGCCTCGCACGCTGCCACACATTCCGCACTGGTAAAACTTGGGCCAAGATAAGCGTGCTGCATCTTGTGGATGGTTTCACCCGCCAAGTGCGCAGCATAAGTGGCCGCACCTAGGCTGGTGCCATTGTCGCCAGACGCGGGTTGCACAAATAGTTCTTTTACATGCGGCATGGCGATAATACGTTGATTTAATTTAACATTGAGCGCAACGCCACCTGCCATGGCCACCTTGCCCGTTTCTTTAATGATATCGCCCAAATAATAGTCAATCATTTGCAGGGCCAGGTCTTCTAACAGTTTTTGCACACTGGCAGCATAGTGAATATACGGGTCGTCAATCTCATCGCCACTGCGTTTTGGCCCCAGCCAGTCGATGAGTTTTTGCGTAAAGTAATAGCCTTTAGATTTTCCGTCTGGGCCCTTTTCTTTATAGCGACGCAGGCCGACCACATTGACATAGTCAGTATTCACAATCAGCTCGCCGTTTTCAAATTTGGCTAAGCGACTAAAATCGTACTTGCTGGCATCGCCAAAAGGCGCCATGCCCATCACTTTAAACTCGCCATCGAGCATATCAAAGCCCAAAAACTCGGTAAGGGCGCCATATAAACCGCCTAAGGAATCTGGGTCGTAAAACTCTTTAATTTTGTGGATTTTACCGTTTTCGCCGTAACCAAAAAACGTGGTCGCGTATTCGCCTTTGCCGTCAATGCCGACAATCGCGGTTTTTTCTTTAAAACCGCTTAAATGGTAGGTGCTAGAAGCATGCGCCAAATGGTGCTCTACTGGCACAAATTTGGCATTTGAAAGTCCCAATTCAGCCATCAGTTTCAGTGACTTATCGCGATTGCGACGAAAGCGACGGTTACCGTTGAAAATGGCATCTAGCGCGCGGTCTGGTGCATACCAATGCCGTTTGGCATAATGCCAGCGCGCATTGGTTGAGAGCGGAATCTCCGCATACGGGAATGCGACAATATCGACATCTTCTGGCTTAACACCCGCTTTTTTTAAACAGAATTTTGCAGCTTCGTAAGGGAATTTATTTTTGGCGTGTTTGTCACGAATAAAGCGTTCTTCTTCCGCCGCCGCAATAATCTTACCATCTACTAAAATAGCTGCCGAAGCATCATGCCCAAGCGCGCCCGAAAGTCCTAATACAATCATGCTAATACCATCATTCAGTCATTAACTCTTTATTGGTTGCAATACCCGCCCTAATGAGCGGTGTGTGATCTTCGTAAATCACGTTAAATGTTTTAACAAATGCATTATACAGGGCATTGTCGTTCTGCCAATTTTGCATAAATCGATGCAAATCGCGCACATGCGCTTTTTGTGCAAAATAGTTCCATCGATGTTGGCGCATACTATCCAAGTCAATCAGCACTGGCTGAGTGCCTTGCATTTTGATGTTAGTGGCCTTCATATCGCCATGTGAGATTTGCAGTAAATTAAGCCTGTAAAAAAGCGTCGCAATATTTTTTACGGCCTCAGCACGTTGGGTTTTATTTTGCGTTTGTACAAAATATTGCGCAACATCAGGCGCATCAATATATTCTGCTAAAAAATAGGCTTTGCCTTTTAAACCATATTTTCGATGTTCTATCAGCGCAACTGGTTTTGCTGTTGCAATGTTCAATATTTTAAGCCGATGCGCATTCGCCCATGAAACCGCTGCACGACTTAGGCGAAATGCGCGATTCACACCATGCCAAAAGTTTTTGATGTTATAGCGCTTAATGACTATTTTTTTATCATCAATTTCCGTAAGCGCAACTGTGCAAGTGTTGCCATTTTTAAGTAGATTGGGAGCGCCAATTAATGTATCCAAACTCTTAAGAAAACTGATGTTTTTTGCATCGCTGGAAGCCAATATCCATGCGGGTTTCACGCATGAATAACCAGCTTTAGCTGGTATATTCTGCGGGGACGACCCTTGCGGTTGCAGAGCATACTTTTTCACATCTGTGCATTGCCGAAAAGCTTTTCTATCTGCATAGGCAGATGCTACCTTGGTGCGATGCCGCTCAGATAAACGGCGAATATCTGAAGCTACAAGTTCAACACTAGGGTTCGCCGTGTGATATTGCGTTAAAAGTTTAGGCATCCATGCGACAACCTCAAGCACATCAAATTTGGACAAAAGAACGGCAAAGTTTGAAGAAGCCTGTTGGTAAGAAATAACTTCGTATTGGCGAATACCATCGCCATCAATGGTATAAAGCTGCTGACCGTCAAACAGAAAGTTTTTAAGATATAAATCTGTTTGTATTAAATGCGCATGGTGATGCTGGCCAAGCGTCTGAGCAAGCATACAAGCCAACTCCAATCGTTGTGACGCATTACGCTGCGCCCATACTGATTCGACATTCTGACTATGAGGGATAGCTTCAAATATCAATATTTCTATATCATCAAGCGTGTCAACAAGCAGTATTTTTGAAGTGGCGATATTTGCGGCAATTAATGCGTCCACACCTTGTTTATCTCTTTGCGCATAGCGCTTAGCACCGTTGCCAATAAATAACTTAGCATACACCGTCCGCCCTTTCCAAACACCTTGGCACACCAAACGCTTATTGGGTACTCGACGTACCACTTGCTCCACTTTTAGCGCGTCACTATTACTTAACCAAAGCGAAAACGCTTGATTCTCATCATTTGATAACACAGACAAATTGTTCAGCAAAGCGAGTTGATCTGTCATTACTTGGATACTATCTTCCATAATGCCCAGCGGCCAATGTGCTTTTCCTGCATCACAACACCATTTTCTAGCATGGGTTTATCTTTACTCAATAACCATAATGTTTTATTAGCCCCCAACAACTGTTCTAGCTGCTTCCCATCCAAAGGCTGGATGGGGCGATTAGCATAAAATGACACTGCACCATCTCCAGGTTTAGCTTGATATAAAGGCTTAGTTTGATATAGCACTTGAGACGAAGTTGAATCAATAGCAACCGATTGCACTAGCTGCTTAGTGTCGTCTTTTTCTGTGTCTTTTGTAATGTACTGCTCCGCAAATAAATAAATAAACGTTGCAAATACTGCCGCTAATAAAACAGGTGTCTGAGGAGCGGGAATATTCAACGCCCGTTTTAACAACCAAGGAGCAAGGAGTAATAAGGGCCAAATAAGAACTGTTGGCAAGCTCAACACATGCGTCAAGCCCTGCTTGCGTATTCCGACCACAAACAATGCAATCACAGCAATCGCTAATAAGCAAAAAATGACACGGTTAAATTGATAAAACTTACCTTGTGCTACTTGTAAATAATAGCCGACAAGAATCGCAATCGGCGGTAAAAAAAGTAAGGCATATTGCGTTTGCTTGTTCACGGTAAACGTGAGCAACACGAACACGAACAGCAACCAAATAATCGAAAAATGCACAACCTTAGGTAAAGGTCGATGTTGATACAACCATATGCCCGCAGGGATCAACAGCAAGCTCCATGGTGCAAAAAACTCTATAGCATGTGCTAAATACCAGTAAATCGGCTGCTGATGTGTCCCAGAAACAAACGTTTCATCTACTTGGCGGGATACAAATTGTTGCGCCACATCTGGCATACTGATTAAAATCCATGCATACCATGCAAATGCGCTGACTAAAAAAACTATTACCCCAACTGGGTTAATGAGTGCTTTAACCGTTTGCAATTGTTTAGTCGCAAACGCATAACCCAACACAGTCATTAGCGGAATTGCAATACCCGCCGGGCCTTTTGTCAAAAAACCAAGACCTAATGCCAACATTAGCAAGTAAACTGTTTTTTTGTTTGGTGACTCAAAAAATTTGAACCCAGCAAAACAAGCTAGCGAAATAAAAAACAATAACGTAGCATCCGCCTCAGCACTTCTAAAATAGCGCATCCCTAAAAAGCTTGTACACATCACCAACACAGTATTCGCAGCGGCTTGAATATTTAAGGTATCTTTTAACCAAATAAACAACAAGCAAGCTGAGAACAGTGCAAATAATACAGAAGGCACACGCGCTGCCGCCTCACTCACACCAAACAATTTATAACTAAGCGCAGTCGTCCAATAGGTCAACGGGGGTTTTTGTAAGCGCAGCTCGCCATTATAGTGCGGTACCACCCAATCATTACTCACTACCATTTCACGTGCGGTCTCAGCTATTCGAGCCTCTTGTATTTTATCAATAGCGCGACCTGCTGAGCCAAATAACAAACCAATCAATATGATGCTTAACAGCACCATGCCTATTCTTAGCATATCCATTCACTTATTTTCAACCTCATATTAAAGATTATATCAGCCCAGCCGAGGCTAGTCGCTAAGTATGGATGCGCTATGTTATGATTTTGTATATGTTACAAGTCATTTTTAAGCCACTTAAGTACCTATCATTAGAAACTATCCACCGATGCGGAACGCTTATTGGTCAGCTAACATTTTTATTATCCCCACAAAAAAAACAACTGACTTATAACAACTTAAAGCAAAGTAGCCTGATTAATCAAGAAACGGACTTAAATAAAACAATCCAAATCAACGCTAGGGAACTTGGTAAGTCCATTGTAGAAAGTTTGGCTATGTGGCAAAAAAGTGAATCCGAGCTAATCTCTTGGGTAAAAGACTGCTCAAACTGGCACATAGTTGACGAGGCCTTAAATAAAGGCAAGGGACTCATCTTTTTAACACCGCATCTGGGCTGCTTTGAAATCACATCTATTTACTATGGCAGTAAACACCCCATTACGGTGCTGTATCGTGCACCAAAAATGAAATCTCTGAAAAAGCTTATTTTAAAAGGCCGAACACGCACTGGCATCACCTTGGCAGAAGCCAATGCCAGCGGTGTGCGGAAGCTCATGCAAGCACTCAAACGCGGTGAGGCGATTGGTATTTTGCCAGACCAGATTCCCGCTATGGGCGAAGGCGAATGGGCAGATTTTTTTGGTAAGCCGGCTTACACCATGACTTTAGCCAGCAAGCTCGCAGAAAAGACTGGCGCAAGTGTGATTATGGGCTATGGCGAACGCTTGGAACATGGCGCAGGCTATGCGATTCATTTAACTGCTATTGAAAATGGCGCTATAGCGACATCAAACTTGCTCAACAAAGCAATTGAAGCGCAAATAGCACAAAAACCAAGTCAATATTTATGGAGTTATAACCGCTATAAACAAAGGCGGCACGCGCTAAATAAGAGCACTTAGTCTAAAAGTTAATTTAAAAAATCAACCTACAGCAGACTTTTCTGCAGCTAAGCGTTTTTGAAATTTTTGACTTTTAAATTTACTGTATAGTGATTTCGCACGCGCATCTACTTGCATCCAAAACACTGCCGATTGTGGCAAATAATATTGTCTAAATAAAGTCCAATCTTCATCAGAAAAACCACTATCCATAGCCGAAAACATGAGGCCTGCTATGTCTTTCATTACCGCACCGCTATTAGACTTTTGACCTTGCAACATGCGATGCAAATCAATTAAATACAAGTTCAGGCTCTCATTTTCTAAATCTTGTTGTTTAATCACAAAGTGACACAAATAAAAATCGCGATGGCACAAACCTGCCGCATGCAATTTTGCCGCCAACAGCGCGATTGCGATGATCAGTTTTCGTTTAAATGCTGCGTCTGGTGGATTTTTTTTCCAATCTGCGCAAAGGTCTTCTAGTGAAATAATCTCGCCTAAATCTTCTGTCATGACGAAAGACCGCATAGATGCTGGGTTACAGCCACGTTGGCCGTAAGCCACTAGTGGCGTGGTGGTAATGCCAATCTCAGTTAACTTTTGTATGGCGCGCACTTCAGTCATCGCGCCTAAAATCGGTAGTTTTAAGCTCAATAGGTTTTTAAAAACCTCACCCCAACCCACACCAAAATGCTGTTTGATGAAGTAATTTTGCCCGCCAATTTCTATGCGCATGGTTTTGCGTCCAGGCACATCGCGAAACGCTTTACCACTCAATTGCATCATCGCTTCGAACATATCGCCTTTTAGACGCGCTGCAATAGCCTCTGGCACATAAATCAGTTGCTTAGACATGCTGTGCCTTCTTGGCTTCAGCCAATCGAATCAAGATCTTGGCTTCTGCACTGCCATCATTTTCTTGCATGATTTTTTGCGCTTGCTTTAAGCCGTTATCTGCCCACATTTGCTTGTATTCGCTTGTGCGCATCTGTGCAAACAGCACATTAAAATTGGCTTGCTCAAATGGCATTTCGCATATTAGGCCAGCATTAGCTTCACGCACATAATGCGCATAGCCGCAGCTTGCCGTTACTAGCATGGGCGTGGCGCTGGCCATACCTTCCAAAATTACCAGCCCAGTATTTTCTCGGTAAGCTGGGTGAATGCATACATCGGCACCTTGCATCAGTTGTGGGATATCTGGCCGACCCTTTGAAATCACTACGCTGTCCGCCACACCTAATTTTTTTGCCAATTTGGTAAATTGTTTAGGGTTGTCTTGGCCTACAGCAACCAATTTTGTAGTCGCGCGCAGCGCATCTGGCAATGCACTTAACGCTAAAATTGCCCGATCTAAACCTTTCATGGCAAAGCCAGACCCTGTCAACAAATAGACGAAATCGCCTTCAGAAAAATTAAATTGTTGCCGCAAATAAGCGCGCATGTCTGCTTTGGGCTTTAAGGCGAAACGCTCAGGCAACAGACTGGGTGGAATATAATGGAACCTGGCGTCTTGCGTACCATACCAGCGTTGGAAATGGGGCTTCTCAGCCAACGAAACGGCTAAAATATCGGTGCTGGAATCGCTAGAAAACACGGCTTTTTCACAAGCAGCAAACCACTTAAATCGCGGCAAAATGCGATACAAAAAACTGCGTTGCTGATGTGCCCGCTCAATAAAACAAGGGTCGGCGGCAAAGTGCGCATCCAAGCCCGCCATGCGGTTATAGCCAAAAATATAATCGAAACTCTCAGTTTTTAAAAAAGTTGCGTCTATAAATTTTTGATAACGCTGGTAATTGAATAGACCTGTTTGTGGCAGCACGTGCACTTTAATGCCTGCAGGTGCTTCGCCCTGCCAGCTCATGGTAAACACTTCTACAGCGTGACCACGTTTCAGCAGCTCATTCGCTGTGCGCAGCATATCGCGCTGCATGCCACCAAATGGGAAGTATTTAAAAATAATAAAGGCGAACTTCATGACTTATTAGACGTTTTTCAATACATGAAAAACGTTAATTGTATGCGAAAATGTGGGTTATGCCGCGTATTCTACTAGTTAAAACTTCTTCGCTGGGCGATGTCATCCACAATTTACCGGTGGTGAACGATATTTTGCAGCATTTCCCACAAGCGCATATTGACTGGCTGGTAGAGGAATCCTTTGCCGATATTCCACACTTACATACTGGCATAAGCAATGTATTTACACTGGCTTTTCGGCGTTGGCGCAAGCAGCCATTTAGTCGTAAGACTTGGACAGAGATTGCTGCATTTAAGCAGTTAATCCAGCAGAATCAATACGATGCCATTATCGACACGCAAGGGCTGCTTAAAAGTGCACTGGCTCTGCGTTACGCACACGGCACAAAGCATGGTTACGATAAACAGTCCATCCGTGAGCCACTTGCCAGTTACTTTTACGATAAAACCTATGCGATTTCTTATCAACAACATGCAGTAATGCGCAACCGTGCGCTTTGTGCGTTAAGTTTAGGCTATGCAATTCCAACCGATGCGCCTGATTACGGCATGCCTACAGACCGCATGGCCATTCATCCACATACCAGTGATTTGCAGTCTGATTATATGATTGCCTTGCACGGCACCAGCCGTGATAGCAAGTTGTGGCCAGTAGCGCATTGGGTAGCATTAGGCAAGCAACTCGCGCTGCAAAACTTGAACATGGTATTGCCTTGGGCTAGCGACGCTGAACACGCACGTGCGACAATCATTTCTAAACAATTATCCAACGCGATTGTGCTGCCCAAGCTCGGCATTACTGCGCTTGCAGGCGTAATTGCAAATGCCAAAGCGGCTGTTGGTGTCGACACAGGTTTATCGCACCTTGCCGCCGCGCTGAATATTCCTACCGTTGCCATTTATACGGATACCAACCCTGCACTGACGGGCGTGCTGGCTAGCAAGTTCGCGCCCGCCATCAACTTGGGCGGCATTCATCAAACGCCCTCGGTAGAGGACGTTTTAGGCGCTTTAAAACCCTATATTTAACCGCGCCTTAATTTATATGCCCTGCAGAGCTCATGAATATTGGCTTGCAGGGCATCATTTTGTTCTCGACGATAGTTAGGCTGATACAAACAAATTAAAAACCAGCTCTTGAAATCAACTCCACTATCCCCATTTTTGGGGTAGTGTTATTAGACTTAAAACTAGAAATTAATGGGAAAAACACATGCAAGTAGATGAAAAGAATCAAGACCTAGCGCAAGAAGCGCAGCCAGAAGTGGTGGCGGAACAAACCGCCGAAGATAAAATCACGGCACTTGAAGCAGCACTAGAGGAAGCCAAAGCTAGTGTGCTTTACATAAAAGCAGAAGGTGAAAATATTCGCCGCCGCGCCATGGATGATATCGATAAGGCCCGTAAATTTGCGCTAGAAAAATTCTCTAACGAATTATTGGCCGTAAAAGATAGCTTAGACGCTGCTTTAAGCGTGGGCAACGCCGATGTAGAAAGCTACAAAAATGGCGTGGAACTGACGGTTAAACAACTAGGCGCAGTGTTCGAAAAATTTAATATTGCCGAAATCAACCCAGTTGGCGAGAAGTTTGACCCGAATAAACATCAAGCAATTTCGATGCTGGAAAACAGTGGCGAGCCAAATACCGTGACCAGCGTGCTACAAAAAGGCTACACGCTGAATGACCGCGTATTGAGGCCAGCATTAGTGATGGTAGCAAAATAAACTTTTAAAAAAATAGCCTTAATTATTGTAAGGCTATTGAAAAGAGAAAAACTTACCCCACATTAAATTCATACTTCAACTACATATACTGAGTTGATTAAATTTTAAAGATTGAATAAGGAAAAGTAACATGGGAAAAATTATTGGTATTGATTTAGGTACAACAAACTCTTGCGTCGCCGTGATGGAAGGCGGCAAGCCACGCGTGATTGAAAACGCAGAAGGCACACGCACCACGCCATCGATTATCGCCTATCAAGAAGATGGCGAAATTTTAGCGGGCGCGCCAGCTAAGCGTCAAGCAGTGACCAACCCGAAAAATACACTGTATGCGGTGAAACGCCTGATTGGTCGCCGTTTCGAAGAAAAAGAAGTACAAAAAGACATCAAACTGATGCCTTACACCATTGCTAAAGCCGATAACGGTGACGCATGGGTAGAAGTGCGCGGCGTAAAAATGGCGCCACCGCAAATCTCGGCTGAAGTGTTGCGCAAAATGAAAAAAACCGCCGAAGATTATTTGGGCGAAGAAGTGACTGAAGCGGTGATTACCGTGCCAGCATACTTTAACGATAGCCAACGCCAAGCCACTAAAGACGCAGGCCGTATTGCTGGTTTAGACGTAAAACGTATTATTAACGAGCCAACTGCGGCAGCACTTGCATTCGGCTTAGATAAACAAGAAGGTGACCGCAAAATTGCCGTGTATGACTTAGGAGGCGGTACGTTTGACGTGTCCATTATTGAAATCTCCAGCATTGATGGCGAGCATCAATTTGAAGTACTTTCAACCAATGGTGATACATTTCTAGGTGGTGAAGACTTTGATAACCGCATCATCGACTTTTTAGCGGATGAGTTTAAAAAAGAAAATGGCCTAGATTTACGCAACGACTTATTGGCTAAACAACGCTTAAAAGAAGCCGCAGAAAAAGCCAAAATCGAATTATCTGGCGCGACACAAACCGAGGTGAATTTGCCTTACATTACTGCCGATGCCACTGGGCCGAAGCACTTGGTGGTGAAAATCACCCGTGCAAAATTAGAGTCTTTAGTAGACGATTTAATCGAACGTACTATTAGTCCTTGTAAAACAGCCATTAAAGATGCGGGCGTAAAAATTGAAGATATTACTGACGTGATTTTGGTCGGTGGTCAAAGTCGCATGCCAAAAGTGCAAGAGAAAGTGCAAGAAATTTTTGGTAAAGAACCACGTAAAGACGTTAATCCTGATGAAGCTGTTGCCGTAGGCGCTGCGATTCAAGGTGGCGTGTTGCAAGGTGACGTAAAAGACGTGTTATTGCTTGATGTGACTCCGCTAAGCTTGGGTATTGAAACCATGGGCGGCGTGATGACGAAAATCATCAAGAAAAATACGACGATTCCTACTAAGGCTGCACAAACGTTCTCAACCGCTGAAGATAACCAAAACGCAGTGACGATTCAAGTGCTGCAAGGTGAGCGTGAAATGGCATCAGCCAACAAATCACTGGGCCAATTTAACTTAAGCGATATTCCGCCAGCGCCACGTGGCATGCCGCAAATTGAAGTAACATTTGACATTGACGCCAACGGCATTATGCATGTAAGCGCCAAAGACAAAGCAACGGGTAAAGAAAATAAAATTACCATTAAAGCGAACTCTGGTTTGTCTGAAGCGGAAATTCAGCAAATGGAAGAAGATGCCATTAAATATGCGGATGAAGATAAAAAATACCGTGAGTTGGTGGATGCGCGTAACGCCGCAGATGGCATGGTGCACAGTGTGAAAAAATCACTGGCTGAACATGGCGATAAGTTAGATGAAGCTGAAAAAACGGCCATTGAAACTGCGTTGAAAGAGGTTGAAGAAGTGTTGCAAAGCGACGATAAAGACACCATTGAAGCCAAAACCAATGCGCTGACTGAAGCTGCGCAAAAACTGGGTGAAAAAGTGTACGCCGCAGAGCAAGCAGCAAACAATACGCAAAGCGCGCAGCCAGCTCAGGAAGGCGAAAAAACTGTCGATGGAGACGTGGTAGATGCAGAGTTTGAAGAAGTGAAAAAAGACTAATGCCGAGCGTTAGCAATTAGCCTGCAAGACAAGAGCCACGACTATCGTGGCTTTTGTCTATGCTCTAACTTTAAAGCAATTGGATAGACCTAAAGTAATTGGATAAAACATGGCCGCATCAAAAAGAGATTACTACGAAGTATTAGGTGTTAATAAAGACGCCACCGAAGAAGAAATTAAAAAATCTTATCGCAAACTTGCGATGAAGTACCACCCTGACCGCAACCCAGATAACCCAAAAGCAGAGGAACAATTTAAAGAGGCGAAAGAAGCCTACGAAATGCTATCGGACGACCAAAAACGGGCGGCTTACGACTCATACGGCCATGCCGGCGTAGAGCAAGGCGCAGGTGCGGGCGGCTTTGGCGCGGGTGGTTTTGGTGATGCGTTTGGCGATATCTTCGGCGATATCTTTGGTGGTGGCCGTGCAGGCGGGCAACGCAATAACGTATATCGTGGTGCAGATTTACGCTACAACATGGAAATTAGCCTAGAAGATGCAGCCAAAGGCACCGAGACAAAAATCCGCATTCCTGTACAAAGCACCTGCGAAACCTGCAAAGGCTCTGGCGCGCGTGCAGGTACACAACCTGTGACCTGTACAACTTGTAATGGCCACGGCCAAGTGCGCATGCAGCAAGGCTTTTTTTCGGTACAACAAACCTGCCCAAAATGTCATGGCAACGGCAAAATGGTAAAAGAGCCCTGCCCTACTTGTAATGGCGCTGGTCGAGTAAAACAGAACAAAACCTTGTCAGTTAAAATTCCTGCAGGCGTGGATGAAGGCGATAGAATTCGCTTAACTGGCGAAGGTGAAGCTGGCGTCAATGGTGGCCCAACGGGTGATTTATATGTAGTGGTTCACCTAAAACAACATGAGATATTTCAACGCGACGGCGGCAATTTACATTGCGAAATGCCGATTAGCTTTACAACGGCTGCACTTGGTGGAGAGATTGAAGTGCCTACATTAGGCGGCTCTGCCAAAATGAAAATACCTGCAGAAACCCAAACAGGTGGTGTATTCAGGCTAAAAGGCAAAGGCATTAAACCACTACGTCAAAGTGACCACGGTGATTTAATGGTGCATGTAGTGGTAGAAACACCCGTAAAACTGACTGAAAAACAGAAAGACCTGCTGCGTGAATTTGACATCAGCACCCAAGCAGACGCGGGCAAGCACAGCCCAAAAAACAAAAGCTGGGTAGATAAAGCGAAAGACTTCTTTGGTTAAGATGATATTTCTGCTTAACTAACATTTAAGGCTGAATTTTGATAGTATGTTATGCAATAAAAAAGCGCACTCTGTGCGCTTTTTTATTTATGTATTTAGCTACCTTAGGTTTTGAAATTACATTAAGTACGCCAAGGATGTTTCGGCATATTGCAAACGCCAGCAACATCGACACCCGCTTTTGCCACAATATGATCATTTTCAACTGAATCACCACTCACGCCAATAGCACCAACCAGCATACCTTCGTTGTCCACAATCGGCAGGCCACCTGGGAATGTAATCAAGCCATCGTTAGAATGTTCAATGCCATAAAGTGGTTGGCCAGGCAATGACAGTTTGCCGATTTCGCCTGAAGGCATAGCAAAATGACAGGCTGTTTTTGCTTTTTTGATGGCAATATCAATGCTGCCCACCCAAGCGTCATCCATGCGGGTAAAGCTTTTTAGATTGCCGCCTGAATCTAAAATAGCAATGCACATTTTTACGCCTATCTGTTTCGATTTCTCTACGGCTTTATCTACAATTTGTTGTGCGAGTTCATAACTTACATGCATGTGAGTTTCCTTTATTGATGGGTAATCCGCCATACTAGCACATTAGCCCAGGCTCTTCTGTAGGCGATTGTGAAGCTAAGCATGTTGATTGTATACATTAAATATGACCTGCAGATGAACACTAAACCCAAAGAACTTTCAAGCAAATTAGTTGTCAAAACTTTGTAATAATGATTTACGTGGGTGGGCGTTGACGCTTGCCATATGATTTTAAAAGAGTGATGTGAGACTGAATTAATAAGTTCTGCCTCTCTCCATTTGGCGGCATGCTACGCAACCTTTAATTAAGGTGCAATGGAGGAGAATGGTCATGAAACGCATGTATTTTTTAGTCCCCGGAATTGAAATCACCAAAAAAATTGTCGATGTTCTTTTGCTGGCGCGGGTTGACCAGCGGTATATTCATGTATTAGCTAAACGCGACACCCCACTGGAAGACCTGCCAGCAGCGTCATTTCTGCAAAAAAGCGATTTCGTGCCTGCACTAGAACGCGGCATGGTATTTGGCGGACTGACTGGCATACTATTGGGGGTGTTTGTGATGGCATTTCCAGGCGAGTTAGTACTGAGTGGCGGCACGATTTTAGCGACGTTTCTAATTGGTACTGGCCTTGGCGCATGGATATCGAGCATGGTAGGCAGCAGTATCGCCAATAGCCAAATTACGCGGTTTGCGCCAGCCATTGAAGGCGGCAAGTTTTTGATGATGGTAGATGTGCCGCGCAGCCGTATTGAAAGCATTGAGCAACTGGTTAAAGAGCGCTATCCTCAAGCCATATGCGAGGGAACTGAGCCAACCAAGCCAGCTTTTCCTTGATTATTGCTAGGTTAATTTTAAGGCATGCCCTACGAACTAACTTCCATGCGACTTTCGCCTTCGACTTAGTGCTTTCGCATTGAACTTAGCGCTTTAGCGCTTAGTGAAATGGTGAAGACCTTTACGGTCTTAGCACTTAGCGAGAATGGTGATACCAAGGACTGGTACAGAGCGGATACTTTAATCAAGATTCACTTAAAAAGCACTTATTTGCTCTGTATACCAGTATTTAAGCCATCTCTTACATTTTGGTTACATTAGCGCCATCAAACTGAAACATTCATTGCTTATGATGTAATCTCTTTAACAAAAGGAGATTTAAATTATGAATCAAAAGTTCATTAAAAGTGCTGTACTAGGTGGTTTAGTAGCAAGCTCATTAGTATTAGGTTCTTTTAAAGCTAATGCTGCTGGCTTTCATGCAGGTAGTAACAATAACGGTATTGCCGTTTCATCAGACAAATTTTATCAAGTGTTGGCTAAAACCAATATGGATCGCCTGGGCTACAACTTCGGTGCGCCAGATGAAATTCAAACGCTGAAAGACACCACAGGCGCTAAAGTAGGCTCTGTCTGGGTTTATCATAATGCTGTGCAAAAAGAGGATGGAAAACAAGATGCGCACTTTGTGATTATTGATGGTAAGTTGCAATACGCAACTTTATCTGATGCCTCATAAGCACTTTTAACTTTAGTCGGATTATTAATCTGACCCTAATAAAAGCCCGCCACTGCGGGCTTTTTAGTTTTCGCTCGTCATAACATCACAATCTCATCTAAAATGGCAGCTATGCCTCAACATATTCTTATAGTAGAAGACGAATTAGCGATTGCAGAAACCCTGATTTACGTTTTTAAAGATGCGGGGTTTACAACCACGCATAAGTTTTTAGGTAGTGAGGCGATTGCAGAAGTGAGCAACAAGCCAATTGATTTTGTGATATTAGATGTAGGCTTGCCAGACATGACTGGCTTTGAGGTATGCACGCAAATTCGCAAAAGTTCAAACATCCCCATTTTGTTTTTAACGGCGCGCAACCACGAGATTGACCGTATTGTAGGTTTGGAAATTGGCGCAGATGATTACGTCACCAAACCGTTTAGTCCGCGTGAAGTGGTGACTAGAGTAAAAACCATTTTACGCCGTACTGAGCTAATCCCTATTAAACAATCTAGTCAGTTTTCTGTAGATGAAATTGCGAATCGAATTGTATATTGCGGGCATTATTTAGCGCTAACGCGTTATGAATTTTTATTACTCAAAACGCTTGTTAACCAGCCACAGCGGGTGTATTCGAGGGATCAGCTCATGGATACTGTGTGGGCAAATGCTGAAAACACATTAGAGCGCACAGTGGATGCTCACATTAAAACACTGCGTGCAAAACTGCGACAAATAGATGCTGCCAGTGAAATGATTGTCACACACCGCGGCATGGGTTATAGCCTGCTTGCATGAAAATAAGCCTTAAAATATTCTTGGGTTATTTTTTACTGGTGGGTTTAGCTGCTTGGTTTGTGCTGACTATTTTTGTAGAAGAAGTGAAACCAGGTGTGCGCCAAGCCATGGAAGACACCTTGGTGGACACGGCCAATGTGTTAGCAGAATTTGCTGCACCTGATGTGAAAACAGGCAATATTCAAACTGGCGCTTTTGCGCAAAGTTTGGCGCAATATAAAGCAAGAGCTGCCAAAGCTAATATTTGGGGTGTAAAAAAGCAATCTGCTGATTACCGTGTTTACATCACAAATACCAAAGGCATCGTCACCTTCGATTCTGCAAACCTAGCCCTTGGGCAAGATTATTCGCGCTGGAACGATGTTTACCTAACGCTGCGAGGCAAATACGGTGTGCGTTCAAGTCCAATGGTGGCAGGTAACGAAAAAGGTGATACGGTGATGTACATTGCAGCGCCAATTCGTGATGGTAAAAAAATTATTGGCAGCCTAACCGTAGCCAAAGCGAATCGCACGTTGCTGCCATTTATTGAACGTGCGCAAAATAAAATTATTCGTTGGGGGGCGCTATTGCTGGTGCTTTCGCTTATCATCGGCGCACTATTCACTTGGCGCTTTACCCGCAAAATTAATGCCTTGCGCGAATATGCCATTAAAGTTTCCAAAGGTGAAAAGACCATCGCGCCTACCTCTAGCAATGACGAACTGAGTGAGCTGGCAGCTGCCATGCAAAGTATGCGAAACGAGCTGGATGGAAAGCAATATTTGCAAGAAAATGTGCAGCATTTAACGCATGAGCTAAAAAGCCCTATCACCGCTATTCAAGGCGCAGTCGAGTTAATTTCGCCCAACATGCCAGCGGCCGACCAAACGCGTTTTTTGGCGCAAATTAAAACGCAATCTAGCCGCGTGCAAACCATTATTCAAAACATGTTGGGTTTGGCATCGCTAGAGCATCAACAACAACTCAGCCAAGTGAGTCAGGTAAACTTGTATGATTTAATTCAAATCCAAATCAACCATTTAGCTGAAAAAACACATGCTCTAGGAGCCAATATCCATACGGCTTGTAGGGCAGATATTTTCATCAATGCAGATGGCTTTTTGCTTGGTCAAGCAATTTATAATCTGCTTGAAAACGCGTTGGACTTTAGTCCCCAAAATAGTGAAATAAAAGTGAGCGTAACTGAAGAAAGTAATCAAATTCAGATAATCGTTATTGACCAAGGCATGGGCATTCCCGATTATGCTTTAGATAAAATATTTGATAAATTTTACTCGCTACCACGCCCAGCTTATTCTAAAAACGGGCAGCAAAAAAGCACAGGCTTAGGCTTAAACTTTGTGCAAGAAGTAGCTAAATTGCATGGCGGTAGTGTAACTTTAAACAACCATGCAGATGGCGGCGCAATTGCAATTCTCACTCTAAATAAACCCTAATCTTCACATTCAGTTCACACAACCGCATCACCTCTTCATTTAGCTCAAATATCCTGCTAACTCCTATCAATCAAGGGGTTAATCATGAATCGGTCTTTTATTTTTAAAATCATTGGCATGCTGGCGCTCATTACGCTGATGTCAATTGCAGTAAGCTACGTCAACGGCATTATTATAGAACGGCAACAAAGGCAGTTTGAGGTAAAAGCCGATATCGCCAAAAGCTCAGCTGGCGAGCAAACACTAGTGGGACCAGTTTTGGTGATACCTTACCTAGAGGAATTTACCGAAACCACCACAGAAAATGGCATTAAAAAAATTGAAACCAAGCGTGAGCTACGCAGAGCAGTCATTTTGCCAGAGCAGCTGAATTTAGCAGGCGGCTTTACGAATGAGTTTAAAAAGCTCGGCATCTACAAAGCCTTAACCTACCAATTAGGTGGCAATATCAAGGGAAATTTTAAATTACCAGCCAATATTAAGCTCACCGCTTACCACAACAATAGCAGCCTTACCATGCAAGCGGCGTACTTAAGCATGGGCATTAGCGACCCGCGCGGCATCACCAGCAGCCCTACAATTACTTGGGGAAACCAGTCCTTAGTATTTGAGCAAGGCAGCCAATTAAAGGCGCTGGGCAACGGTATTCATGCGCCAATTGGCATGTTGCAACATACAGCAGATACGAACATTGATTTTGAAATCAATCTTAATTTACGCGGCACCGAGCAATTTAACTTTGCGCCTATCGCAGGCAATAATGCAGTGGCATTGCAATCAAGCTGGCAACACCCACATTTTGGTGGTAGTTTTCTGCCAGAAGCCAGCACACAAAGCATTAACGCAGGCGGTTTTAGCGCAAAATGGGCGGTGTCATCACTTTCTAGCAACAACCAAGCAACTTTTTTAAATCAACTCAATAGTAACGAACAAACCCAAAGTTTAGAATCACTTAATATTGGCTTTGTAGAGCCTATCAACGTATATAGCCAAGCCGACCGTGCCACCAAATATGGCTTGTTGTTTATCGGCCTGACATTCGCAGGTTTCTTTATTTTCGAAATTTTAAAGAACCTACGCATTCACCCCGCGCAATACACATTGGTTGGGCTATCCATGGCAATGTTCTACTTGCTACTTGTTTCGCTAGCCGAACAAATTGGCTTTGCCAGCGCTTATCTCACTGCAAGTGCTGCCTGTGTATTACTGCTGGGTTATTACTTAAGCTTTGTATTAAAAAGCAAAGCCAATGGTTTTGTGTTCGCCAGCCTACTCACCGCGCTGTATGGTGCACTGTATGGCATCCTCCAATCCGAAGACAATGCTCTATTAATGGGTTCATTATTGGTGTTTGGCTTGCTGGCTTTGGTGATGGTGATAACGCGTAAAGTCGACTGGTATCAAATTAGTAGCAAACCTGAGATGCCAAATATTCACTCAAGTTACGATGTGGTTTAAGCATGAAAAAGCGCATATTCATCGTATTCGCATGCATCCTCGCGCTCGGGCTTTTGTTGCCTGAGCGGGTGGCTGTGCCTGTACAGAATGCTACGTCTAAAGATTGGAACGCTTACAGCTACTGGTATTTCCCTTGGGGGAAGTCTGGCGTACATAAAGGCATTGATATTTTTGCAGAACAAGGCACGCCCGTACTCGCATCAACGTCTGGCATTATGTTGTTTAAAGGCAATATTAAGCTAGGGGGCAATGTAATCGCCGTCATTGGGTCAAAGTGGCGTTTATATTATTACGCACACCTGCAAAACACTGATGCACATGTTTTAGAATGGGTGAATAGCGGAGAACGCATAGGCACTGTGGGCACGACTGGCAACGCTGTTGGAAAACCTGCGCACCTGCATTTTTGTATTGTCACGCTTATCCCTAACCCTGCAGAAATTACCACAGAAACGCAAGGCTGGAAACGCATGTTTTATGTGAACCCTAACTCAGTGCTTAAAGACTAAATGAAAGAACTTAAGTATTGAGATATTGCAGTATGGCTAGCAATTCATCGTTAGTCTCTGCAAAATCTTCATACTTTTTGGCCGCCCCATTATTAATTTGCGTTCTAGCGTACCAATACTTACTGTTCCACACATCACCTTCAATTTTATGCAATACCGCGTGTATCCAATTGGAAATTGGGTCTGAGTAATCTTGCGCGATATTGTGCGACTTGTCCCAATCACCATCTTGGGCGGCTTGCACTGCAGTTTTAAGTTCGGTGATTAATAATGCAGACTTATTCATTTTCAGATTTGAAATACTGTAGTTTTTTAGTTCTTGGTAGTGCTTTTAACTGCGCCTCAGCAACACTAGCGGTGGATCTATCCACATATAATTTTGAAGCGATGATTTTAATGGGTGGGTTGGCGCGTGTATAACGTGCGCCTTTGCCAGACGAATGTGCGGCAAACCGCGCGGGTAAATCGTTCGTAATGCCTGCGTAATAAGCACCGTTATTGCACTCTAGTAAGTATAAAACCCAAAACATATTGTTAGCGGGGATACTCAGCTCGGTCATCACCGAGGATACTCAATGCTACCTTTTTGAATAAATTCTATTTTATAGCCGTCCGGGTCTTCTACAAACGCAATAATAATGGTACCGTGTTTCATCGGCCCAGCTTCACGCACGACTTTGCCACCTTTGGCTTTTACCTTGTCACATGCAGCATAGGCATCATCCACTTCAAGCGCAATGTGTCCGTAGGCACCACCCATCTCGTAACTGGTTTTGCCGTAGTTGTAGGTAAGCTCTAATACGGTATTGTCGTACTCATTCCCATAGCCCACGAAAGCTAGCGTAAACTCACCATCGGGGTAGTCGTGCTGACGAATCAGCTTCATGCCTAGCACTTCGGTATAAAAGGCGATTGAACGGTCTAAATCACCGACACGCAGCATGGTGTGTAAAATTCTCATTTTTACTCTCCTTGATTACGATTTGATGTAATCGTGTAGTATTTTTGCATTAATTGTTCTTGGGTTTCCAACACATCTGGGTTTAGCGGAATACAATCCACAGGGCACACTGCTACGCATTGCGGTTTATCAAAATGGCCAACACATTCGGTGCATAAATTGGGGTTAATTTCGTATATTTCTTGCCCCTGATAAATGGCGTCGTTAGGGCATTCTGGCTCGCAAACATCACAATTGATGCACTCGTCAGTGATATAAAGTGCCACTATTTTACCTGCCTACTCTTTACCTAGTTTACTCTTGATGGCGGCATCTACCGTTGGCGACACAAACTGATGCACATCACCATCCAGCGTCGCGACTTCACGCACTAAAGTAGAAGATACGAACATATATTGTTCAGATGGTGTTAAAAATATGGTTTCCAACTTAGGAAACAGCTTGCGATTCATGCCTGCCAATTGAAATTCGTATTCAAAATCACTGGCCGCACGCAAGCCACGAATGACCATTTGTGCACTTTGCGCTTGCACAAATTCCATCAGTAAACCACTAAAGCCCACCACCTTAATATTCTCAGCCGTTTTAAATACATTTTGTGCCAACGACACGCGTTCTTGAAAGCTAAACAAGGTGCGCTTATTCGTGCTGCCCGCTACCGCCACAATCACTTCGTCAAATAACGCAGCTGCGCGATGCACAATATCTTCATGTCCCAAGGTAATAGGGTCGAAGGTGCCAGGATAAACGGCGATTCTATTCTTACTCATAGTAAAAACCTTTTTACTTAAATTGATGGTTATTTTAAACCTAAATATCTAAAAACTCGTCATTCCCGCGAAAGCGGGAATGACGAGTTAAGTAATATTTGATAATAAATGATAGAACACATTGCCCGCTTTGTTTTGTTTCACAACTTGCCAATTTTCGCTTTGTTTAATCTCATACTCAGCTTCTACATACACCACACCATCGCAACTCAAGTGTTGATTTAACATGGGCAATAGCTTATCTAACCAAGATTTATTGTAAGGCGGATCACAAAAAATAACGTCAAACTTTTGCACGGATTTTTGTGTATCTTGTGCTAAAAACTGTAGTGCATCTTGGTTTAAAATTTGGCAGTTTTCTGCCTTCAACAGCGATTGGTTTTGAACAAGTGACTGATAAGCAGCACGGGAGTTTTCAATCATCGTCACACTTTTTGCGTTACGTGAAAGCGCCTCAAACCCAAAAGCACCCGTACCTGCGAACAAATCTAAGCAGGTTTTGCCTGTTAAGTCTTGCCCCAACCAATTAAACACAGTGATGCGCACACGCTCTGGCGTGGGGCGTAAACCTTCAACATCAGGAAATTTGAGCAATCGGCTACGCCAGACACCTGCGTTAATCCTAACTACGTTTTTTGCTGAAGCTGTTTTTAATGTCTGTGTTTTTGCCAAAATAGGCGCGCCAAAATAAAAAGCATTAAAATAAAGTGCTTATTTTAACGCTTAATTAATTACTCTGCGCCAACGATGACTGTCACAAAATTTTCTGGCTTCACGCGGCGCTTAAATGCATCTTTAATTTGCTTAGTGGTCACTTTGGTTATTTCTTTATTAAAATCATCTAGATACGTCATTGGTAGCTTATAAAAACCAATTACACTTAAATAATCCAAAATCTTGCCGTTGCTATCAATGCGCATCGGAAAACCGCCGATTAAGTTATCTTTGGCTGCATTTAACTCTTTTTCTGTTGGACCATTTTGCACATATTTAGCAAGCGTTTCATTCACGACTTTCATCGCATCAGCCGCCTGCTCTTTTTTTGTTTGCAGCCCAATTTGAAAAGGACCTAACTCGGACATCGGCATAAAGTAGCTATACACGCTATATACCAAACCACGCTTTTCGCGCACTTCTTCAGTTAAGCGCGATACAAAACCGCCGCCACCTAAAATATAATTGCCCACGTACAAAGGAAAGTAATCTGCATCACCACGTTTAACACCAGGCGCACCCATCAAAATATGCGCTTGCGATGCAGGGTGCTTAATATTCTGCACGTTTGCAGCGGCTAATAAAGGCACCTCTGGAAGCCGCACCAATGCTGGTCCCTGGGGCAGGCCTTTTGATGTATTTTCGGCAATTTCACGTGCTTGTTGTTCTGTCATGTCACCAATCAGCGCAATCACAGCACTTTTGGCGGTGTAATGTTGTTGATAAAACGCGACTAAATCGTCGCGTTTCATCGCTGTAATCGTATCAATCTCGCCACTTTCATCTAATCCATAGGGATGATTTGGATACAAAGCCTTCTTGAAAGCTTTGTCAGAAATGCTCTCTGGCTGCGTGGCAGATTCATTGATGCCTGCAATGATACGCGTTTTTTCACGCGCTAAAATCGCTTGCGGAAAGTCGGGTTTATGCAAAATCTTATTAAATGTTTCTAATGCACTTGCTTGCTCACTTGTGAGCGTACGTAACTTAAATGCTGCCCTGTCACTATCTAACTCACCGCCCAAAATTGCACCAATATCGGCAAATTTGTTAGTAATCACTTCTTCGCTCATGCCTTCTGCACCTAGCGTCATCATGTAACGCGTCACACCTGCCACACCAGATGTCTGTTTAGTATCGCGCGCGCTACCTGCAGGAAAATTGACGCTCATATCGATAATCGGCAGGTCGTGATTCTCGACAAAATACACTTCAGAACCTGAACTGGTTTGCCAATGCTGGATTTTAACGGCAGCATTGGCTGTTAATGAAAGGATTGCAGTTGTTATCAATATAAAAAGTTTAAGTGCGCTGTTCATTTTTTGAATTCCATTGTTTAATACTTAAGTTCACTTCGGTAAAAAATACAAAGCTTTAAGTCAGACTAGGCGCGCAATGCCAACGTGTACGTTTGTGTACACGAGGTGTTGCGCAACAACGTATGACGACAAGATTTGCATTTTTAACTAATGTACGTGAGGTTTGCCAGCTGGCTTCGCATTCGGATCTATCGGCTGCGGATCCAACGTCGCAACCGTCATATTATCTTTAACAAGATATTTCTTTGTCACCGCCTGAATCTGCTCTGAGGTCACTGCTTTTAAATTCTCTGGGTATTCTTCTAACAATCGCCAGCTATAGCCCATAGTTTCAAGTTGACCAATTTGCATGGCTTGGTAGAACATTGAGTCACGCTGATACACATCTGCCGCAATCACGGATGCTTTGACACGGTCCAGCTCTTGCTGTGTCACACCACCAGTTTTAATCAGCTCGATTTGCGCCAATAGCGCGGTTTCTAACTCTGCCACTGTTTTACCCTCGGCAGGCGTTCCAACCAGCTCAAATAATGACTCCTGACCCCGTGCAGTGCTGTCATAGCCCGCACCTACATCAATCGCCAATGAAGTTTCACGTACTAATTTTTGATTCAGGCGTGATGAATCATTACCACTTAACACGCCTGCTAACACTTCAAGCGCATAAGGTTCCCAATTTAAATCTGCAGACTTGCTATTATTGGTCAAAGTAGGTGCATGAAAACCCATTGCTAAATAGGGTAACTTGCCAGGGGCTTTTACAACTGCGCGACGCTCACCAATTTGTGCTGGCTCAACTTGTGGCTTACGTGCTGGCAATGTACGTGGTTTGATAGTGCCAAAATATTGCTTAGCAAGTCTTAACACTTCAGCAGCCTTCACATCACCCACCACGACAATCGTTGCGTTATTCGGCGCGTACCAATTTTTGTACCATTCGCGCGCATCGGCTGCAGTCATATTCTCTAGGTCATTCATGTGCCCAACCACTGGGCGCGCATAAGGGTGCGCTCTAAACGCAATGGCTTGAAATTGCTCATTTACCTTAGATTGTGGCTTATCTTCTGTGCGCCAGCGACGCTCTTCCATCACCACTTTTATCTCTTTGGCAAACTCTGCATCAATAATTTGCAAATTTGCCATGCGATCAGCTTCTAACTTAAACGAAAGCGGCAAGTTTGATTTTTCTAACTGTTGAAAGTAGCAGGTGTAATCTTGCCCTGTAAATGCATTTTCTTTACCACCAGCGGCGGCAATCAATCTCGAAAACTGCCCTGCTTTTATTTTTTTTGTGCCCTTAAACATCATATGCTCAAGCACGTGTGCCACGCCCGTTTTACCGTTCACTTCATCTAACGCACCCGCACGATACCAAACTTGCGAAACCACTACTGGAGCACGATGATCTTCTTGTACAATCAGTTTTAAACCGTTACTCAGTTTAAACTCTTGAATCTCGGCAAACGCGATTGCGGGAAATACACTTAAAATAAGTAAAGCAAATTTAATTTTTTTTGTCACAATTTTCCTTGTCACAGTTTTTTTGGTAAGCACGAAAATACTCTCTAAAAATATCAATGATTCTAAAAGATCAATAATTGAAGTGTCTATACAGTCACTCATGGCAATCATAGAAGCCAAAATAGGACTCATGCCAAATTAGTTTAGTTCCGATTGGTTTCTTAATGGCACGCATGCCAGTTTACGACTAAAATAGCACTAATTAGCAATTTTAAGATGCCATGTTTAATATTTTTAAGAAAAAGTCCCAAACCTCACCCGAGCCAATAGACACCACTGCGCCTGCAGCCACCACAACAGCGATGCCAACCGTTGAAGTCGCGGCAACGCCAGAAACTCAAGCAAAGCCAAGTCTCACAGAACGCCTAAAACAAGGCCTAGCTAAAACACGAAGCCAATTAGGTGCGCAGCTTAATAGTTTGTTTGGTGGCGGCAAAATCGATGCTGAAACCTATGAAGAGCTTGAAACCATTTTACTCACATCTGACATCGGTGTGGCTGCCACACAAAAGCTGTTGGATAACTTAAAAAAACACGTCAAGCGAGAAAACTTAGAAGACTCTTCTACGCTCAAAAATGCACTGAAAGCCGAATTGTTAGCCGTGTTAAGTCCTTTAGAGATGCCTCTGCAGACCAATAACCACGAGCCCTTTGTGATTATGCTTGCTGGCGTGAATGGCGCAGGTAAAACCACTACTATTGGCAAGCTCGCTAAACTTTTTCAAAGCCAAGGCAAAAGCGTGCTCATAGCCGCAGGCGATACCTTTAGAGCAGCTGCACGCGAGCAATTGCAAGTGTGGGGCGAGCGTAACAATGTGCATGTGATTGCCAGCGAAGGCGGCGACCCAGCCGCAGTGATTTTTGATGCGGTCAATTCTGCCATCGCTAAAAAAATTGATATTGTCATCGCCGATACCGCTGGGCGCTTACCCACCCAGATGCACTTAATGGATGAGATTAAAAAAGTACAACGCGTCATCAATAAAGCCTATCCAGGCGCACCACATGAGATTCTATTAGTGATTGATGCCAATACAGGTCAAAATGCAGTCAGCCAAGTAAAAGCGTTTGACGATGCACTAGGCGTGACTGGTTTAGTATTAAGCAAGCTCGACGGCACTGCCAAAGGTGGTGTAATTGCTGCGATTGCAGAAGCGCGTCCTATTCCAATTCGCTATATTGGGATTGGCGAAGCGATTGACGATTTACGGCCTTTTAACGCGCAAGAATTTACTGACGCATTATTTGATTAACGTATAATTTAACGAATCATGATTACTTTTGACAATGTCACTAAGCGTTACCCAGGCAGCCACGAGGCGCTCACCAATGTGAGTTTTAGCATCGAGCAAGGCGATCTGGTATACGTCACGGGGCATTCTGGTGCAGGCAAAAGCACCTTACTCAAGTTGATGGCGGCGATTGAGCGGCCAACGACTGGCACTGTACTCATTAATAACCAAAACGTAAGCAAACTAAAGTCTGGCACGCTACCTTATGTGCGCCGCAAATTCGGCTTGGTATTTCAAGACCACAAGCTGTTATACGATAGAAATTGCTACCACAATGTTGCGCTGCCCTTGTCAATTAACGGCATTACGGGTCTAGATGCTGGCAAACGCATACGGGCCGCGCTCGATAAAGTTGGCTTGCTTGATAAAGAAAAGGCCATGCCGATTACACTTTCAGGCGGTGAACAGCAACGCCTAGCGATTGCACGCGCGGTTGTTTCTAGGCCTTCTATACTAATAGCCGATGAACCAACAGGAAACCTAGATAAGGTTTATGCTGCAGATATTTTGCAACTGTTTAATGCGTTTCAACAAGTCGGTGTCACCGTCATCATAGCAACGCATGATGCGTTAGGTAATGCCCAAAACGGCAGCTCAGGTGATCAAAACAAAATACTGCATTTAAACCAAGGCAAGCTTGTGCATCAAGGAAAGCTTATGAGTACAGAGGCTGCGCCATGAAGTCTTGGGGCTACACTTGGTTCTCGCAACATTCACAAGCGCTACAACTAGTCTTGCGCCGCTTTAAAGCAAACATACTAAGCACCTTATTCATTTGCCTCGCGATTGGCGTCACACTTGCCTTGCCCAGTATCATGTATAGCGTGTTAGATAGCCTAAGTGGCTTGGCACACAGCGTTAAAAGCGAATCGCGATTGAGTGTTTTTTTGGCGATAGACCACCGCCAAGATGCGGTAGCCACCATTAAAGCTGCGCTAGAAAAAAATTCTGCGATTAAATCTTTTAAATTTGTTACGAAAGAGGACGCGCTGAAGCAATTACAAAGTACAGATACAAATAACAACGTGCTCAACTCACTTGAAAGCAACCCGCTACCAGATGCGTTTTTTATTGAACCTAGCAAACTAGATGCAACTTCCATAGAAAATCTAAAAACCGAGCTTAGCAAGCTGGAAAGCGTAGATGAAGTTATGGTAGATGGCGCTTGGATTAAGCGACTGAATTATCTGGTTTTACTCGGGCAAAAGGCCATGATTATCATTGCAAGTTTACTTGCTTTTGCACTTGTAGCGGTGATTGGCAACACCATCCGCATGCAAATTTTAACGCAACAGGCAGAAATAGAAGTAAGCCAACTGATAGGCGCCACTAAAAGCTTTATCCGTAGGCCGTTTTTATACGCAGGGGCTTTATATGGCTTAATCGGTGGCGTGCTTGCGCTTTTAATTACTTGTGCCGTAATTTTTCTATTTAACCAATCACTTTCCGCGCTTGTAGCTGAATATCAAACTAATTTTTCTTTACACTTCCCCACCTTTTCAAGTGCTAGCATACTAAGTTTGCTATCTTTGCTGATAGGACTCATTTCAGCCTATTTTGCTGTATCAAAATCTTTATATAAATCAATAGGTTAAATAACATAACTTAAAGTCGTTTGTCCATTAGCCCAAACGGGCTATTGCTGTAAATTTCGCCACTGTATATCCTTGACTCAGGTTTG
>JANNOS010000060.1:0-3133 GCA_031399315.1 Methylophilaceae bacterium
CTCAAAAATCAGCAAGCAGTAAGAGATTTTTTTCAATCAGAAAAACCTGAATATGTATTTTTAGCGGCTGCTAAAGTAGGTGGCATACATGCAAATAACACTTTTCCTGCTGAATTCATCTATGAAAATTTAGCGATTCAAACCAATGTCATTCATCAATCATACTTAGCAGGTGTTAAGCGTTTATTATTTTTGGGGTCAAGTTGCATTTACCCACGTGATTGCGCGCAACCGATTAAAGAAGAATATCTACTCACCTCAGAACTTGAGCCTACAAATCGCCCGTACGCTTTGGCGAAGATTGCGGGCATTGAAATGTGCTGGAGTTATAATCGTCAATATGGCACACAATATCTAGCGGTAATGCCAACTAATTTGTATGGGCCAGGCGACAATTATCATCTTGAAAATAGTCACGTAATCCCTGCATTAATTCGTAAGTTTCATGAAGCAAAGATTAATAACCAACCAACAGTAACCGTTTGGGGAACTGGCACACCTAAACGTGAGTTTTTATATAGTGATGATATGGCAGAAGCATGTTTGTATGTGATGAATTTGTCAGAAGAAAAATTTAAGCCATTGTTAGCATCAAACCGGAATGATGGTTTACCGCCACTACTTAATGTTGGTTATGGGGCGGACGTTAGTATTAAAGAGCTTGCTGAGACGGTTGGCAATGTGGTTGGCTACAAAGGAACACTGCAATTTGATACCACAAAACCAGATGGAACAATGCGTAAACTCATGGATAGTGGTAGTTTAAATACTTTAGGTTGGTCAGCTAACACTAATTTGTTACAAGGCCTTCAGTCGTCATATCAAAACTATTTAACAATAAGGGATGCTAAATGAAGGCGGTAATTCTTGCTGGAGGATTAGGTACGCGCATTTCAGAAGAAACGCATCTTAAGCCCAAGCCAATGATTGAAATCGGCGGTAAGCCTATTCTTTGGCATATCATGAAGCTCTATTCCGCACATGGCATTAACGACTTTGTCGTCTGCTGTGGTTATAAGGGCTATATCATTAAAGAGTACTTCGCTAATTATTTTTTACATATGTCAGATGTCACGTTTGATATGGTCAAGAATGAAATGCAGGTGCATCAGCGCAAGGCAGAGCCATGGCGTGTAACTTTGGTGGATACGGGTGAAGAGACTCTAACTGGCGGCCGTTTAAAGCGTGTTTCAGATTACATAAAAGATGAGGAAGCTTTTTGTTTTACTTATGGTGACGGCGTTGCCGATGTGAATATATCCTCACTTGTTGATTTCCATAAAACACATGGAAAACTGGCTACTGTTACTGCCGTGCAGCCACCTGGACGCTATGGCGCGCTTAATATGGACGAAAACTCAGTTAAAGGGTTCACAGAAAAACCAAAAGGAGATGGTGGCTGGATTAACGGTGGGTTTTTTGTGCTCTCACCAGAATGTTTGAAATATATACACGGCGATCAATCCAGTTGGGAAGGCGACCCGCTAGCAAAGTTAGCCTTAGATGGCCAACTGATGGCGTTTGAACATGCGGGTTTTTGGCAGCCGATGGATACCTTGCGTGAAAAAAATATGCTGGAAGATTTATGGCAAAGCGGAAAAGCGCCTTGGAAGGTCTGGGAATAATGCCTGATTTTTGGCAAGGCAAAAAAGTTTTTGTCACAGGACACACTGGCTTCAAAGGTGGCTGGCTGTCACTATGGCTAAAAAGCCTGGGTGCAGAAGTTTATGGTTATGCTTTGAACCCACCAACGACTCCTGATTTTTTTACCGAGGCTAATGTTTCTGCAAGCTTAGCTGTACACACAATTGCCGACATTCGAGATGCAGCATTGCTAGAAAAAGCGATGATCTCAGCACAGCCATATATCGTTTTGCACCTTGCTGCACAGCCACTGGTGAGATATTCCTACGCTGAGCCGGTAGAAACTTACGCGACGAACGTGATGGGTACGGTAAATTTGTTTGAGGCTGTACGTAAAACACCTTCAGTTCGCGCAGTGGTTAATGTGACGACTGATAAATGTTATGAAAATCGAGAGTGGGCTAGACCATATAGCGAAGATGAAGCAATGGGTGGTTACGATCCATATTCTAGTAGCAAAGGCTGTTCTGAGTTGGTAACCTCAGCCTACAGACGCTCATTTTTAGCAGAGGCAGGCGTTGCTGTTGCAAGTGCCAGAGCAGGCAATGTGATTGGCGGCGGTGATTGGGCAGAAGGCCGTTTAATTCCCGATTTTTTACGTGCGATTGATAACAAAGAAATACTAAATGTACGCTCCCCTAATGCGATACGCCCCTGGCAGCATGTGTTAGAGCCGCTTTCAGGCTATTTAACACTTGCCGAAAACTTGTTCACACATGGTAAACAGTATGCAGAAGCTTGGAATTTTGGTCCAGCAGATGAAGATGCCCGCACTGTTGCTTGGATTGTTGATAAATTAACTTCAACTGCGCCCAATGCCAATTGGCAAATAGATAAGCAGCCACAACTCCATGAGGCGACCTACCTAAAACTTGATAGCAGCAAAGCTCGCACACAGCTTGGCTGGCAACCGCGCTGGAATCTGGAAACAGCGCTAGAAAAAATTATGCGTTGGCATCAGCATTGGCGAAATAACGGTGATATGCATCAGTTTAGCTTACAGCAGATTGCTGAATATCAGAGTGCGGTTAAAGGTTAAGTAATGGCAAGGTTCGATTGTGTTGATACGCCACTTTTGGGGCTAAAAATAGTACAGCGTAAATCCATCGAAGACAGTCGTGGTTTTTTGAGTCGTTTTTATTGTGCGGATGAATTTCAGGCTTATGGCTTTAACAAACCAATAAATCAAATTAATCATACGCTTACCCGTCACAAAGGTGCAGTCAGAGGGATGCATTATCAAAAACCGCCTTATGCAGAAATTAAATTGGTCAGTTGCCTTAAAGGTGAGGTGTTTGATGTGGCGATAGATTTACGTAAAAATTCGCCGACTTTTTTGCAATGGCATGGTGAAGTGCTGAGCGAACATAATCAACGTAGCCTGTTAATACCGGAAGGTTTTGCACATGGCTTTCAAACGTTAACAGAAGACTGTGAGTTAATTTATTTGCATTCAGCTCCTTATGTAAAAGAAGCCGAAGCGGCATTG
>JANNOS010000061.1:0-2657 GCA_031399315.1 Methylophilaceae bacterium
CCCGAGCACAGTATGGTTGAGGTGAATGTGCAAAACGAAAAAGACTTCATACAACTTGAAGTACTAGACGATGGCGCAGGTATTTCAGCTGAAAATCAGGCGCAAATTTTTGAGCCATTTTTTACCCAACGTGCGGGTGGCGTAGGCTTGGGCTTGGCAGTGGTGCGCCAAATTGTGCAAGCGCATGGCGGCGAGATTACTTATCAAACGAGTCGGTATAATGGTGCGCAATTCACGATAATTTTGCCTAAAGCGAATTAATATGGAAAACCAAAAAATTATTTTGGCGGTAGATGACGAGCCACATATGTTGCGCTTGTTGGAGATTAGCCTAAAGCAGGCGGGCTACAAGCCAGTTTTGGCGCGCGATGGCAAAGAAGCTTTGCAAGTCATTAAAACTCAAACCATTGATTTAGTGGTAAGTGATTTACACATGCCCGGCATGAGTGGTTTGGATTTGTTAAGGCAGATAAGACAAGACAACGAAAATTTACCGTTTATGATGGTCACCGCGCAAGGCGAAATTAAGACTGCGGTGGAGGCGATGAAGCTGGGTGCGACGGATTATATTTTGCGCCCATTTGATTTAGAAACACTGGAAATTGCCATTGCAAAAGCCTTGTCGGTAAAGCGGCTTCATCAAGAAAATGCTTATTTAAAAGAAAATAGCGCAGTAGCGCATGATGGCTTAATTGGACAAAGCGCGCCAATGCAAGTACTTAAAAAGTTGATTACACAAGTTGCACCAGAAAAAGCCACAGTGCTGATTACTGGCGAAACAGGCACAGGTAAAGAGCTGGTGGCAAAGGCGATTCACCAAGCTTCGCCGCGCAAAAAGGCTTTGTTTGTGGCGGTCAATTGTGCGGCGATTCCAAGTGAAATGTTGGAGTCTGAACTGTTTGGACATGAAAAAGGCGCATTTACTGGTGCAGTAAAAGAGCGGATTGGCAAATTTGAATTAGCCGATGGCGGTACGCTATTTCTGGATGAAATTACCGAAATGCCTATTCATTTACAAGCCAAGTTGTTACGCGCTTTGCAAGAGGGTGTGATTGAAAAGCTAGGCGGTAATCGGCAGATACATTTGGATATTCGGGTGGTTGCAGCCACCAATCGAGATCCAATGCTGGCGGTTAAAGAAGGCAAATTGCGCGAAGATTTGTATTATCGCCTGAATGTTTTTGCGCTTAACGCCCCAGCTCTGCGTGAGCGATTTGGCGACATTGCGCTGCTTACGCATTACTTTGTGGCCCACCACCACGCGCAAGTTAGCGAAGAAGCCATACAACAACTTGTTGCGTATCGTTGGCCTGGTAACGTGCGTGAGCTGGAAAATGTACTGGAGCGTGCTGTGATTCTGGCGGGACGTGCGACTATTTTGCCACAACATTTACCTGCAGACATTCAAAACGATGCCCTGCGAACCAATATTGATGCGGCTTCTGGAGCATCTCTTTCCATTCCGCAATTGACTGAACAGCTTGAAAAGAAGCTCATGGTCGAAGCGCTTGCGCAATGCCGTGGTAACAAGGCGAAGGCCGCGAAACTGCTCGAAATCAGCGAGCGCTCATTATGGTACAAGCTCGAGCAGTATCAATTAAAGTAATAACATCTCTTTAAGTTTGCTACAAAAATAAAACTTGACTTATTTACTTAACGTTGTTAAATTAACGACGTTAAGTATAAAGTTTAGTAAAAATTCACACATGCCACCCAAGCCAAAAACAGATGCAGAACGCCAACAATTACGTCAATTGATTATAGATGCTGCGCGCGAGCTTTTTGTAGCGCGGGGCATTGAGGCAGTGACCATGCGCGAAATCGCTAAGCGTATTGGTTATTCTGCCACCAGTATTTATTTACACTTTGCCGATAAAGAAGCGCTATTGCGTGCAATTTGCGACACTGATTTCCTTGCACTCGCCACTTCGCTAAAAGCTGTTTTGCAAATCCAAAATCCGTTAGAGCGTATGCATGCCTTTGTGCAAGGCTACGCGGTATTTGCTTTGTCAAATCCTAACCACTATCGCCTGATGTTTATGGCCGAGCGCACGCTCTGCGACCCAAAAGCCTCCAGTTTGCAACAAAACAATGCAGAGCAAGACGCTTATTATCAACTAAAAACTGTGGTGAATGATGTATATGAAGCAGGTTATTTTAGGGAAGAGCTCAAGGATGTAGATTTGATTGTACAAACACTTTGGGCCTCAACACATGGTGTGTGTTCACTACAAATTAGTATGGCTGATGACAAATGGGTTCAGTGGAGCGATATTTCTTCACGTTTACAGCTCATGCAAGAAGTAATGATGCGCGGACTTTTAAGACAAGATGCAAGAGAAGAAAAATGAAAAATCTACTATTTTTGAGTATAACAATTTTATTACTTGCTGCTTGTGAAAAGCCCGTAGCTCCACCGCCACCGCCGCGACCCGCTTTGGTGATCGAGGTTGGAAAAACTGCCTCAAATAGCGCGACGGTGTTGGTGGGCGAGGTGAAATCACGCTATGAATCTAATCAAGGTTTCCGCATTAATGGAAAAATTATCGAGCGAAAAGTGGATGTTGGCGCCATTGTTAAAAAAGGTCAGGTGTTGGCAAGGCTTGATGCAGCAGATACTAACTTGGGTGCCAGCGCAGCAATGGCGGATGTGCGAG
>JANNOS010000065.1:0-3923 GCA_031399315.1 Methylophilaceae bacterium
CAAACGCATTATTGACTTGTTTATTTTCATAAAATGTTGCGCCAAGCAAAGATGAAGCAAACGCAAAACCGAGCAGCATAAGTGCATAATTAGAATGCATAACCCAGTATAAGGGATAGTTGCCGATTAATAAGTCACGTAAGGTGCCACCGCCAAATGCCGCAATCATGCTCACGGCATAAGCACCGAACAAATCCATGCGTTTTTTGCGCGCTTCGATAATACCCGTAAATGCAAACGCAAGTACACCAAGCAGTTCAACTAGTGCGATGGAATTACTAACAGATAAAATCATTACTTAGTATGAATATACACGGGCACTTTTAATGCTTCTAAAGGTGCACGCCCACGAATAACATCGGCTAATTTTTCCGCCATCATAATGGTAGGTGCGTTTAAATTACCCGTAATAATACGTGGCATAATCGAGGCATCAATCACGCGCAAACCTTCTAAACCGTGCACCTTACCGTCTTTATCGACAACTGACATTTCATCATATCCCATAGAACACGAGCAAGAAGGATGATACGATGTCTCGCCATGCGCACGCACAAAAGCATCAATCTCAGCATCGGTCTGTACCTTGTCACTAGGTGAAATTTCATTACCTAAATACTGGGCTAGTGCTGGTTGCTGCATAATTTCGCGTGTAATACGAACACCTGCACGAAACTCGCGCCAGTCTTCATCATGCGACATATAGTTAAATAAAATACTCGGATGATCATGCGGGCTTTTAGAAAGCAGCTTAATACGGCCACGGCTATGCGAGCGCATTGAACCCATATGTGCTTGAAAACTATGTACTTTTATTGGGTTACTGCCATTATAATTTACCGCAATGGGTAAAAAGTGATACTGAATATTGGGCCAAGCAAAGCTGTCGTCACTGCGAATAAAACCACCCGCCTCAAACTGATTGCTTGCACCAATACCTGTACCTAAAAATAGCCACTCAGCACCAATTAAAGCTTGATTATGCAGCCCCAACGAAGGCACAATGGATACTGGTTTTTTGCATTCATATTGCTGATAAATTTCCATGTGGTCTTGCAAATTAGCGCCCACCCCCGGTAAATCATGCACCAATGGAATATCCAATTCACGCATTAAATCTGCCGCGCCAACTCCAGAGCGCTGCAAAATCTGTGGTGAGGCAATTGCGCCGCTGCATAACAAAACTTCGCGTTTAGTGCTGGCTTGTGTCGTTTGATTGCCTTGCAAATAGGCCACGCCTACTGCGCGCTTGCCAGCAAATAATATGCGGTCTGTTAACGCATGCGTTACGATTGTAAGGTTTGGTCGCGCACGCGCTTGATCCCTTTCTCTTGCCAAATCCAGGTACCCGCGCGCAGTACTACTGCGGCGACCATTCGGTGTAGTGCTTCTGTCCATCGGGCCAAAACCTTCTTGGCTGAAGCCGTTCAAATCCTCTGTTCGTCGATATCCAGCCTGAACACCTGCTTCAATAAACGTTTGATACAGCACATTATTACCATTTTTCGGTGTAGTGACACTAGTAGGTCCTTCACCACCGTGATAGTCGTTTGCACCTGTATCGCGCGACTCGGCTTTTTTAAAATAAGGCAAGCAATCAAAATAAGACCAGTTTTGCAAGCCCTTTCGTTGAGCCCAGCCATCATAATCCAGCGCATTGCCGCGTATATAGCACATACCGTTAATCAGTGATGAGCCGCCTAAACCTTTACCACGCCCACATTCCATGCGACGATTATTCATATTGGGTTCTGGGTCGGTAAGGTACGCCCAATTGTATCGTCTGCCTTGCAGCGGGTAAGCCAGTGCAGCGGGCATTTGCGTACGAAAATCCAAACGATAGTCAGGGCCACCTGCCTCTAATAACAGCACGGTTACATCGGCGTCTTCAGTCAAGCGCGTAGCAAGCACATTACCCGCCGAGCCTGCGCCGATAATGATGTAATCGTATTCTTGTGATTTAGCCATAGTCTAGAAACTCAATTAAAACACCGGTATTTAAAATACAGAGGTGTAGCCACCAAGTTCCACTTGAATAGACTTAACACGCGTGTAGTTTTGCAGCGTCATTAAACCATTCTCGCGTCCTACTCCTGATTGCTTATAGCCGCCTACGGGCATTTCAGCAGGTGACTCACCCCAAGTGTTAATCCAGCAAATACCCGCTTGCAATTGATGAATCACACGATGTGCACGACTTAAATCTTCAGTAAGCACACCAGCAGCAAGGCCATACTCCGTATCATTTGCACGTCGTATCACCTCGTCTTCATCGTCATAAGTCAAAATACTCATCACAGGACCGAAAATCTCTTCGCGGACAATAGACATATCGTCAGTGCAATCGGTAAATACCGTAGGCTGTACATAAGCACCTTGGGCTAATGTGCCGTCAACTACGCGTGCGCCACCTGATAATAGCCGAGCACGTTCTTCAAGGCCTGCTGCGATATAACGTAATACATTTTCCATATGGGCAATGCTAACCAATGGCCCAAAATTGGTATTTTCGTCAAGTGGATCACCAATACGAATACGCTGCACGCGCTCAAGTATTTTCTGCTCAAACTCTTGCTTGTTTGATCGATGCACAAACACTCGCGTACCATTCGTACAGACTTGGCCTGTGCTATAAAAATTAGCCATCATCGCCACGTCTGCCGCCCTATCCAAGTTCGCATCAGGGAAGATAATCAATGGTGATTTCCCACCAAGCTCCATCGTTACCTCTTTAAGTGTTGAGCTTGAGGCAGTAGCCATCACTTTTTTACCTGTTACGGTACCGCCTGTGAACGAGATTTTTTCAATGCCTGGATGCTCCGTGAGCCAAGTGCCAACTTCACGCCCACTACCCGTGAGCACGTTAAACACACCGTCTGGCAACCCAGCCTCTGTATAAATTTCTGCAAGTTTTAAAGCAGTGAGCGGTGTCACTTCACTCGGCTTAAATATCATGGCATTACCCGCCGCTAAAGCAGGGGCGGATTTCCATAATGCAATTTGAATCGGATAGTTCCACGCACCAATGCCTGCAACCACACCTAGCGGTTCACGCCTTGTATAGACAAAAGAACTTTCCCGCAATGGGATTTGCTGGCCTTCGAGCGCGGGTACTAGCCCTGCATAATATTCAAGCACATCAGCACCAGTGACAATATCTACAAAGCGCGTTTCAGAAATTGGCTTCCCCGTATCTAAGGTTTCTAATTCGGCAAGTTCATCATTACGTGCACGTAAAATGTCCACTGCGCGACGTAATATGCGTGAACGTTGCATAGCTGTCATTGCAGCCCAAACTTTTTGACCTTGTTGTGCGCTAGCCACAGCAGCATCCACATCAGCTTTGGAGGCTGATTGAACGTAAGCTAGCACTTCACCATTTGCAGGATTGATGCTTTGAAATGTATTGCCGCTGGTAGCTTCAACACGCTTACCACCCACGAATAATTGTTGCAGTTCAAAACGCGGCAATTGATTTCTCCAATTTCAGGCTATTTAATTTAACAGTCATAGTAAAAGCCCTAAACCTTAATAACAATTCGCATTACGACCTAAACATAGTTAAAACCGACTTGCCGCAATTATTAAACCTCTATATTTTTCACATAGCTAACAAGCAAAAAATTAGGCGCCGAAGCGCCCAATTTTTAAGTAAATAACAACTAAACTAAGTTATTACCAGCTACGTTTAACATAGAACCATAATTTATCTTCATTTGCATCTCTAATACCACCACCACGTGTAGGGTAATCATAGAAACCTTCATTTTTAACAGAGAATGTACCTGTGTAATACGCACCAGCATTAAAGCCTTCAATTGATTTGCCCATGGTAGGCAGAGCGAAGTTTCTGTTTAAGCCAATAGCGTAATCAGCCTGACTACCTTCTAGATTGGGGGTATGTTGATAACCTACTTTAGCCA
>JANNOS010000088.1:0-9764 GCA_031399315.1 Methylophilaceae bacterium
CGCAGCGCATGGCCAAGCGCAACAGTTTTACCACTGGCCAAATTTACGAAACAGTGATTAAAAAAGAGCGCCGCGGCGAGTATCTTGGCAAAACCGTGCAGGTCATTCCGCACATTACCGATGAGATTAAAAATCACATTAAACGCGGTGCAGAAGGCGCAGATGTGGCGATTGTAGAGGTGGGCGGCACCGTAGGTGATATTGAGTCACTGCCGTTCTTAGAGGCCATTCGCCAAATGGGTTTTGAGGAAGGCAAGCAAAATGCTTGCTATGTGCATTTGACTTTATTGCCGTGGATTCCAACCGCTGGCGAACTTAAAACCAAGCCTACGCAGCACTCGGTTAAAGAGCTGCGCCAAATCGGTATTCAACCTGATATTCTGCTGTGCCGTGCTGAGCGCGATATCCCAGAAGAAGAAAAACGCAAAATCGCACTATTTACCAATGTGTCTTATGAGGCGGTGATTAGCGCGATAGATAGCGATTCGATTTATAAAATTCCAGGCTTGTTGCACGACCAAATGATGGATGAAATTGTCTGCCATAAGCTGAATATTTTAGCCAAAGCTGCCGATTTAACCGCATGGAAAAATATCGTTACGCGTTTAGAAAATCCTAAATATTTAGTCAATATTGCGTTTGTGGGTAAATATGTCGATTTAACGGAAAGTTATAAATCACTCACTGAGGCCTTAATTCACGCGGGAATTCACACTGAGTCAAAAGTAAAAATTCACTACATGGATAGTGAAGAGATTGAAAAATCGGGCACAGATGCATTAAAGGCGATGGATGCGATTTTGATTCCAGGCGGCTTTGGCGTGCGTGGTACAGAAGGCAAAATAGCCGCCATTCAATTTGCACGCGAGAATAAAATTCCATATCTTGGCATTTGTTTAGGCATGCAATTAGCGGTGATAGAGTTTGCGCGCAATGTGGCAGGTTTAAAAGATGCCAATAGTACCGAGTTCAATGCAGATGCGCCTCACAAACTGATTGGCTTGATAGACGAATGGCAAGATGCCAGTGGTAGTGTCGAAAAACGTGATGAAAATTCTGACCTTGGCGGCACCATGCGTTTAGGTGCGCAAGCTTGTCCAATTGTGCCAAATACGCTAGCAGCGAGCATTTACGGGACGCAAGTGAATGAGCGTCACCGCCATCGTTACGAAGTGAATAATAATTACGTCGAGCAATTAAAAGCCGCAGGCTTAGTGATTTCTGCACGTACTAATGGTGAAGATTTGTGTGAGATGATTGAGTTGCCAAAAGCCACACATCCGTGGTTTGTAGCGGTGCAATTTCACCCAGAATTCACTTCAAACCCGCGTGCAGGTCATCCACTGTTTAAGGCTTATGTGCAAGCAGCGCTAGATAATACTAAATGAATTGTAACGATAGTTAACAATATTACTAACCCATTAACCTCGATGAGTATTAATGACTAAACTAGCTGAAAAAATGCGAATTTTCGCGCACTCCAAGGCGGCTTCCTTGCTACTGTTGTTTGGTTTTTTTTATATGGTTGCAGCAGCATCCCACTCGGGGTTTATGGAAAAGTGGGCTTTACGCGACGGTGATAGTATATCGTTTACAGGGATGATTGATGGCACTGCGGATAAGCCTTTTGTATATAGGCAGCTTGTGCCAATATTTGCTAAAACGTTACAACCAGTTATTGCGGAATCAAATTCTATTTTTTTTGTTAAATTAAGAAAATATTTTCAGTACAATATGGATCCAAGTGCAAGCTTCAGTAAAGCAACTGCAGCAAATATTCGAGGTTATGAATACACTTATCGGATGGTTTGTTTAGCTAATTTTTTGGCACTCTTGTGCTCACTTTTTATTTTACGGCGGCTAGCACTAAACTATGGCTATACGTCAATAGAGTCTACGGTAGCGCCAACTGCATTTATACTTGCATTTCCATATATTCAAACTGTAGGTGGTTATTATTATGATAGTATCGAACTTGCATTTTTTTGCAGCGCAATATTACTAGCAGCCAAGGGTCGTGTGGCGTCACTGGTTATTTTAGTAGCATTTGCAACGCTCAACAAAGAATCCTTTTTCTTTATCATTCCAACTTTATACCCTTTTTTAAGGGAAAAGTTTAGTCAAAAAAAGACTATTATAAATTTGATTGTATTGTTGATAATTTCAGGTCTTGTAAGTGCGTATCTAAAATTTATTTTTCAAGAAAATAGCGGTGGCTTTGTGCAAATTCATATTTGGGAGAACTTGAAGGGTTACTTGATGCCATCAAGTTATTTTAAATATGAGACTACTTATGGCTTGCCCAGCCCTTCAAGATTTTTTATCATGACTTTAGCATTGATATTTATTATTACTGCGCGTGGTTGGCATAACATTACGCCTGTATGGAAGCAACATCTACAGATTGCAACAATTATTAATATTCCATTATTCCTTGCGTTTTGCGTAGTTGGCGAGCTTAGAAACTTAAGTATTACTTTTGTTGGGTTTGTGATTTTAATTGCAGCTGCAATTAAAACTACGGCTAGTGCTACACCAAAGGTTAGTGCTACACCAAAAATTAAGTAGTCAATTTATTATTAAGCTTTTTAGATTAAATATATAGAAATTTACTAAAATGAAACTATGTGGTTTTGAAGTTGGTTTAGAACATCCTTTATTTTTAATCGCAGGACCATGCGTGATTGAATCACGCGAATTTGCGATTGAAACCGCAGGCATGTTAAAAGAAATTGCCACGCGTGTGGGTATTCCATTTATTTATAAATCCTCTTATGACAAAGCTAATCGTAGCTCGACCAAAACGTTTCGTGGCTTTGGCTTAGAAGAAGGCTTGCGCATTTTAGATGAAGTGCGCAGCCAAATTGGCGTGCCCGTACTCACCGACGTGCATACTACTGAACAAGTGCCGCATGTGGCAGCCGTAGTCGATGTCTTGCAAACTCCTGCTTTTTTATGCCGCCAAACTGATTTTATTGTTGCAGTCGCTACTTGTGGCAAGCCTGTGAACATTAAAAAAGGCCAGTTTTTAGCACCACACGATATGTTGCAAGTCGTTAATAAAGCTAAAGAAGCCAATGGTGGTGCCGACACTATTATGGTGTGTGAACGCGGTGCGAGTTTTGGCTACAACACATTAGTTTCTGATATGCGTGGCCTTGCGATTATGCGCGAGACCAATTGTCCAATAGTGTTCGATGCGACCCACTCCGTACAGCAACCAGGTGGCCAAGGCGATAAAAGTGGTGGTCAGCGTGAGCACGTGCCAGTGCTAGCACGCGCCGCGGTGGCAAGCGGCATTGCTGGCGTTTTTATGGAAACGCATCCAGATCCATCCAAAGCTTTATCAGATGGCCCTAATGCGTGGCCTTTGCATAAGATGGAAGACTTGTTACATTTGTTAGTTGATTTAGATAAATTAGTTAAAAAAGCAGGCTTTGCTGAGCAAAGCTTATAGGCTAGTAGCAGAATTTTTTTGTAAATTAAGGAATTAACATGAGCGCAATTGTAGATATTATCGCCCGCGAAATTATGGATTCACGCGGTAACCCAACCATCGAAGCGGATGTATTGCTTGAAAGTGGCGTGATTGGTCGTGCCGCAGTACCTTCTGGCGCTTCTACAGGCGCTAAAGAGGCGATGGAATTACGCGATGGTGATGCGAGCCGTTATTTAGGTAAAGGCGTGTTGAAGGCGGTTGAACATGTGAATACCGAAATTACCGAAGCGATTATTGGTTTAGATGCGGAAGAGCAAAGCTTTATCGACAAAACCTTGATTGAGCTTGATGGTACAGAAAACAAAGATCGTTTAGGTGCGAATGCCATTTTGGCCGTTTCTTTAGCGTGTGCACGCGCTGCGGCGGAAGAAAGCGGCTTGCCTTTGTATCGCTATTTGGGTGGTTCTGGCGCGATGCAATTGCCAACCCCAATGATGAATATTATCAACGGTGGCGCGCATGCGGATAACTCTGTCGATATGCAAGAGTTTATGATTATCCCTGCTGGCTTGCCAACCTTCCGTGAGGCATTGCGCTGCGGTGCGGAGATTTTTCATCAACTTAAGAAAACACTACACAAAAAAGGTCTAGCTACCACCGTGGGTGATGAAGGTGGTTTTGCGCCTAACTTAGCTTCAAACGAAGATGCTATTCGACTCATTTTAGAGGCGATTTCTGCCGCAGGTTATGAGCCAGGTAAAGAAGTGTATTTGGGCTTAGATTGCGCCAGTACCGAATTTTATAAAGATGGAAAATATCATTTAGAATCAGAAGGCTTAGCATTAAATTCAGCACAATTTACTGATTATTTAGCGACATGGGTCGATAAATACCCAATTATTAGCATCGAAGATGGCATGGGCGAATTCGACTGGGATGGCTGGGATATTCTGACTAAACGCCTAGGAAAAACCACACAGTTGGTGGGAGATGATTTGTTTGTCACCAATGCCAAAATCTTACGTGAAGGCATTAAACGTGGCGTGGCTAACTCGGTGTTGATTAAAGTCAACCAAATTGGTACGCTGACTGAGACATTCCAAACTATAGAAATGGCAAAACGGGCGGGCTATACCGCAGTGGTGTCACATCGTTCTGGCGAGACTGAAGATACCACGATTGCTGATATTTCAGTCGCGACTAATGCGTTGCAAATTAAAACGGGTTCGCTATGCCGTAGTGAGCGCGTAGCAAAATACAACCAATTATTACGTATTGAAGAAGAGTTGGGTGATGCGACGAGTTATGCGGGTATGGGTGCGTTCTATCAACTATTCAAATAATTCCAAATGTATTCAAGCCTATACGTTGTTACATTGACTCGCCGTACTATGTGTACTGTCCTCGTCAATGTGCCTAGTCTAGGCTCGACTACAGTTGGAATAATAAGTTTCCAGCCTTGCTTTTCCCCCAAGGCGTTGTTTTGAAAGCACTAACGCTTATATTTGTTGCCTTAATTGCCCTGCTGCAATATCCCTTGTGGTTGGGCAAAGGTAGCTGGTTGCGGGTGTGGAATGTGAATCAGCAGATTGATGAGCAAAAACAAAAAAATACGTCCTTTAAGCAACGCAACGAAACGCTGAATGCCGAAGTGCGTGATTTAAAGCAAGGTAATGCGGCAATTGAAGAGCGTGCCCGCAGTGAGTTAGGTATGATTAAGCAGGATGAGGTGTTTTATCAGGTGATAGACCAACCCCTGCCAACCTTGCCTGCTAATCAATTGCCTTTGACCACAGATAAAACGCTGACAGATGACAAAGCGCCAGCAGCGATAGATGCGCCCTAAAATTGATTACTAATTTTAGCTTTGTAAGCTGTATGGCAAATCTTTAACTTTAATAGTTACGCCATCCCAAGAAATATTTCCAGCTAGCACGGCATCAATGCGCATCTCGATAAGTGCGTCAAAACCATCGGCCTTATTTGCTGCGACGCGTACAATTTGACCGATTTCGTTATTCTGCGCATCTAGCACCTTATCACCAGCTTTTGGCGATTCCTTACTCACAATTTCTGTCAAATATGTGCGTCGTTTAACGCTGCCTAAGTAGTGCGTACGCGCCACAATTTCTTGGCCGGTATAGCAACCTTTTTTAAAGTTAATGCCATTTAAAATGTCTAAATTAAGCATTTGAGGCACAAACTGCTCTTGAGTAGCAGCAACAACTTCTGGAACACCTATTTGTATCTCTAACCAATCCCAGTAAGGCTTTTCGACTAACTGACAGCGTTCTTTAAGTCCGTTAAAAATGCCAGTCGCATGCTCAACACTGGTAAAAATTTCAAAACGAGCGTCGTTGCCAATTGCAGGTAATTTAAGTATTACGCCGTTTTCTGAATTGGTAAATTCATAATCTTGGCTTGGAATACTTGCAAAGCTAGTTGCTAGTATTGATGCAGCATCTGGGCCATTTAGCCCAAATCTTAATATGCGCTCAGAAACATCTTTAATCTCCACTTTACTGCGCATCACGTACATTTTTAAGCGCTTAATGATAGGTTCCAACAATTCGCGATTAAATTGTAAATGGAAATGATCTTTGTGATAAAAAGCTAGAAACAGTGCCAACATGCGGCCTTTTGGGTTGCAGTAAGCCGTTAAGTGCGCTTGTTTAGATGTAATGAGTAACTTTACATCATTGGTGACTTGGCCTTGCAAAAAAGTAAGTGCGTCAGCACCGCTGACTTCTAATAAGCCCATATGCGACAAGTCGCATACAATGTTAGGGTGTGATAAATTGCAAACTACATTGTTATTTGTTGCCATATAAATTGTCGCCTTGTTTTGACTATAATGCCATATGCGGCCTACTTTAGCTCAACCCATCTACATTAAGCTGATGCCTTCGAAGTTAATGTTGGGATTAATCGTCGGTGTTTCAATCATTTCTAGTGTGATTTTATTGTACTTGCCAATTTTAGTTAGCATTAAGCTTGCCATTATCGCGCTAATTTTAGCATCGAGTACTTATTATATTTTGCATGATGCATTGTTGCGCTTACCTTGGTCTTGGCAAGTGATAGAGGTGGATAGTAAGGGTAAGTTGAAAATAGTAAATCAACGAGGTACACAGTTTCAGCCTGCACTTGCTGCTTCTAGTTTTGTGCATGCTAAATTAACTATTTTGAATTTTAAAAGCTTTAATTTTAAAAGTGCTATTTTTTGGCGCCCATTGCCACCAGTAATCTTATTCACTAGTACACAAAATGCAGATGAAATGCGACAGCTAAGGGTTTGGTTGCGTTGGAACAAGCACAGCAAACTATCTCAAGAAGATTCAGCAGATGCTTTGGGCACCTGACGTCTTCTGCGTGACATAAACTGGTGAAAGATTTCTTTTGACTCTTTAATTGGATGTTTCGGCAAGTAAGCAGCTAAAAATAACAAGCCAGCTAGTCCTGCAAAAACCCATTTTAATTCAAAAGCGGCTTTGCTGCGGCGCGCAGGAGGTTGTGCTTTCATTGCGGTTAATATCGCTTGTAAGCTACTGCCATTCACATAGTTCCCATCCACTTCTTTTGCTAGTGACATCATATATTTTTCGTCTAGCCTAGATAAATAGCGGTCACTGATTTCGCCTGCCACACTGTCTTCACGTGCGCCAATATTCTCTTGTGCGATTTGTGCAACGCCTGGCTGCATCGCAAAACTTTCCGCAGACCAGTAGCCTATGAGTTGATTTTTGTCGTCTAATTTAGGAATGGCTGTGCCTTTATCGCTACCAATGCCGACTAACAACCAATCTTTACCGCCCTGAAAGCCAGCTAAATCGCGGGTATTGAAAATATGTAGTTTTGGCGTTTCTTCGCCATCGCTAAAATAAACCACTTGCGCTGGTTCGGGGAAACTGCGAATCAATTTAGCCATCGTCACCATGCTCTCGCGAACGCGGCTGTTGCCCGACCAACCATTACGCCAATCTAAGTGGTCAATTGTTTCTTCAATTGCGGCGAAGTTCTCGCATACTTCAATGGGCGTGTAGAGTGCAGCCACGCTTACGCCTGCAAATAGGCCAATGCTCACATGTGTGCCACAAGGCATTTCGCCAATAATGCGGTGCAATAAGTATTGTTGGTATTCCATACGTGTTACTGGCTTACCAAGAATACTCATGTCTTTTACATTCATACTTTGCGAAATATCCGCAACCAGAAGATAACTGTAAATATTGCGTTTAATCGGCACTGTCGGCTTAAATAGCGCGATTAACAATAGGAGCAGCGCCGCTAACAGCAAGGCAATATCACGACGGTGGCGTAAGTAATTAAATAGATTTTTCATAAGTCAAAAATTAAAGTGCAGTCTAAGGTAAACCTACTGGCACGTTGCCCATGATTAGCCCAGCTTTCTCGCCGTCGCCCACACCTGGGGCAGGCGTACTAGGCAGCAAACCCAACACTCTATCTAAATTATGTTTGACATCCCACTGTGTATTATCTAGCTTGAGTGATGCCACATAAGCTGCTTTGGACTGTCGCAGTAAATATTCTGTTTCTTGTGCAATGCTCGCGCCGCGGCCACCCATTGCGTTTGCGCGCAATAAGAACATATTCCCAATATTGTATTGCACCGCTGCTTTTTGGCTATTATTTGCTTTTGGCATAAGTGCTGTAAATAGCAGAGTCGCTTCTTTGTAGCGCTCTTTTTTAGCTAAATACAGCGCTGTGGCAAACTTTGCTTCAAAACTTTCTTTATCAGTTTCAGGCGTTTTGCCTGCGCTTATCGCAGTGTTAAACGCATCTATTTGTTGTATGCGCTTGTAAGTAAAAATGCTGCCAGCAAAGCAAATTAAGGTAATTAGTGTGAATGCCCAAGTAAGTTTTTTTACACTCAAAAACCGCGCTAGCTTGTATGGAATGTTCAGTGTCATTTGATTATCTCGCCTAAATATTTATTTCTAAATGCTATTTCCAAGTATTGATTTCCAAGTATTTTACGCCCAGTAATAGTGCGATCATGCCGGCGGCAATTAAAAAACATATATTCGATAAATCTTTGCCAGGAATTTTTTCAAAGTATTTTATTGGTTTCCTTTCCTTGCGATTAATGTCGTCAATTGCCAATTGTAACGTTTTTGGATCTTCCGCTTCATAAGCGTGAAACTCGGTTTTCATCGTTTTAAAAAACTCATATAACTCAACTTCGGCTGGCAAAGCCCTGTCTGGGTCTGGCTTGTAAGATTTATCAAAAATACTTAAACCGCCAGGTTGACGAAGCACAATCCAGTAAAGACTAATATGCATGCGGTCATACCAATCACGGATTTTTTGCTGTGCCTCAGCACCGATGCGGCCAGCGCCATCAGAGAGTAAAATTACTGCGCGCGAGCCAGAGTCTGGTACTTTTTCAAATAACTCGGCACCTGCAGTCAGCCCGCTACCAATATTAGTTTGAAATAGTGCATTGCCTGCTGTGGCTTGCACTGCGGCCACTATCGCTAGTTTATTATCGGTTAATGGTAGAACGTGCATCGCTGAGTTACTAAATGTAACCATACCAATTAAATCGTTTTGGCGAGATTGCACAAATTGTGTGATTAAGCGCGCCGCTGCGGCCGATTTATTTTCACCCACTACACCTGCCATGCCAGAAAAAGGGTCGTCCATACTCGCGCTTCTGTCTAACACTAAGCCAATTTGCGCACCAACACCAATACGCTGTATTTTTTGTTGATTGGTATGCGGTGCGCTTAAACCCAGCACAATAAATAGCAAGGTCAGCACGGCAAGCGCTTTTAAAATCAAACCTATCAGGTCAGAAAGTGGGTCAGCGGGCAACATTTCAAGCCAAGAATAATTTTTGCTGTGCGCACGCTGGAAAATCAATGGCAGAAAAGCCAATGGTAGCAACCACAATAGCCATGGGTTTGAGAAAGACATTGCTTAGCCCTTCTTTTCCGAATACATGGTCGCTGAAGTTAACGTGTCTGGAATGAGTCCACGCTCACAATCGCGGCTGCGGCGGCTGATCTGTGTTAACCATTCGATTGGTGAAGTGCCAATACTATTTTTAGCATTGGGTTCAAAAAACACTTGGTTTGATAAGGTGAAAAATTGTTGCAATTCAGTTTTAATGGCGTTAAACGCAGGTTTTTTTGTTAAAAATTCATCCAAATTATCGTTAAACAAACTATATCCCGCAGTGCCATTTAATGCAGAGTGCATACTAGCAACCGCTTTCTGTATGGCTTCTGGTGCATTTGCTTGTGATGTCTTAGAGAGTTTATGAATTTGGCGATAGCTTTTGGCAAATGGCCCACCCATG
>JANNOS010000090.1:0-9442 GCA_031399315.1 Methylophilaceae bacterium
GATGGCAAACGGTCCAGGGTAAGCAGCAGCCAGCGGCATAATTGCTGCTCTACCGAATGGTGGCGGTTACACACTGCGGTTTGCGACATTAGTGTCATTAATGCTTGCGTGTAGCGTAGCAGCAAACGTTGTAACGTGCCAGCACGGTTGAACTCTTGCTTCAATAAATGGCGCTCTAGCCGATAAGCATGGCCAGCGGTTTGTACTACGGCCGAGCTTGATGTGGTATCGCCGCCCATAAATAGCGAAATGCCAACAACGCCTTCATTACCCACGCCCGCTGTTTCGGCCGATGCGCCAGATTCTGTGACATAGTGCAGCGACACAATGCAAGTGGTGGGGAAATAAGCGTGTTGCAACTGCCCATCTGGTTCATAGAGCATTTTTCCAAGCGGCATAGGTACTAGCTCTAAATGTGCGGCTAAGCGTTCAAACTCTTCCGTTGGCAGCGCGGCAAGTAGGTGATTTTGATTCGGATTATTGGTTATAAGCACAGCAATTACTTCACAGTAAGCTCGATACCAATGCCGCGATAGCCAATAAAACGGCAGTGCCAATCAAACATCGGTTCACCACTTACCTGAAATTTTTGGTGCGAGCCATCGGCATTTTCTCGGCTAAAAACAAAATCTAAAAATGGCTGCCGAGCAGCAATTCTAGTTTGTAGTATCTCTCGCTCTACCTCATTCCAGCCCGCAGATTGAGCATTTTTTGGCTCACCATTTGGTGCACCATTTAGCTCGTCCGCTAAAGAATCCACCTGAATGCCAAGCATCTCTAGTACAGGACCAGAAACTTTGGTAAATTTCATGTTCTCGTCTTGCTCCCAATACCAATCAGAGGCTAATTCGGTCAAGCTGCGATAACGTGCTTCACTTTCACGCAGTTCAGCCGTGCGTTCCAGCACGGTTTGCTCTAGCTCTTTACTGTAATTTTCTAGTTTTTTGTATAGCAGACGTACTTCCAGCATATTGTGAATACGTGTTTTGACTTCGACCAAATCAAATGGCTTGCTAATGAAATCTTTTGCACCAGCCTGCAATGCGCGTAGCTTGTGGCCTGGCTGAGCGGTGAGCACGATGACTGGAAGATACGCGTCAGTGATGTTTGTCTTTAAGCCTTCCATTACTTGAAACCCATCCATCATAGGCATTTGCAGGTCTAGCAATATCAAGTCATAGTGGTTTTTGCGGTGTAGCGCGCATACTTCCGCTGGGTCCATGGTTGCGGTAACAGATGTGTAGCCAGATTCACTCAGTAATTGTTCAAGTAAGTTAATGTTAGGTTCTTGGTCATCAACAATCAGAATCTTGGCGTTAAGAATACCGGACTCAATCATTTTCATGCTTATTCCTTTTCATCAGCAGGTGTCGCTTGATTTTTCGCAAATTCTAGCGCTAAATCTAGTGTATCCATAAATTCAATCACCTTAATCGGCTTAGTCAGGTAACGGAAGAAACCAGCCTGTAAGCCTTTCTCAATATCATGTGGTACTGCATTGGCGCTAAGCGCAATGACTGGAATATGGGCTGTTGCTGAATCTTTAGCCAGTATTTTCATGGCATCAAGGCCGCTAATACCAGGTAAATTAATATCCATTAGAATCAAGTCGGGTAAGGAGGCGCGCGCCATCTTAATACCTAGCTTGCCATCCTTTGCGCTCAACAGACTGATATCATTTCTGCGCGCAATAATATCTTCGACCAACATCAGGTTGGCTGGGTTATCTTCAACGTAGAGCAGAGTATATAACTGAGTTTTGTCTTGGTTTTGAGCCTTGGCCTTGGCCTTGGATTGGTATTGGGATTGGGATTGGGATTCTAACCGCGTTTCGATGATAAGGTTAAGCTCAATCCAAAACACACTGCCTTTACCAACTGTGCTTTCTACGCCAATTTTGCCGTTCATCAACTCAACCAGTCGTTTGCACACCACCAAACCAATGCCCGTGCCAACTTCAGCTTTAGCATTCTGCCCCAGCCGATTAAATGGCTGAAAAAGTTGCGTAATTAACTCTGGCGTAAGGCCTGCGCCTGTATCTTGAATGCTGATGCGAATCGAATCGGTATCTGTTAAGGAGTATGCAATATCAACTGTACCCCCCACCTTATTGTATTTAATCGCGTTAGAAAGCATATTAAGAATAATCTGCTTCATACGGGTATGGTCAGCTTTAACAAAGTAGGGCGTTTCTAACTGGCTAAAGTTAATATTAATGTCACGTTTTTGCGCTTGTGGCTCAATCATCGCCTTACATTCGCGCATCACTTCGACCAATGATACTGGCTCTAGTGATAGCGCCATCCTGCCAGATTCAATCAGTGCCAAATCTAAAATTTCATTAATTAAATCCAGCAAATACCAACCCGCTTTAAGAATCTGATCGACGCTCTTTTTCTGCGCGGGCGTAGGTATTGGTGTGCCAGATTCTATGAGTTGGGCAAACCCGAGTATGGCACCAAGCGGCGTGCGCAGCTCATGGCTCATGCTAGAAAGAAAATCAGATTTAGCAAGGTTGGCTTTTTCTGCCACAATAGTCGCAAGCTCAAGCTCAGTGTTTTTGTCCTGAAGCTCCTCATTAAGCATGATTCGTTCTGCTTCAATTAATTTACGCGCGGTATTATCGGTACCAATAAGTAGATAGCCGATAATGGCGTTCTGCGCATCGCGCAGTGCAGTAACCGACACCACCGCAGGCAGGCGGCTGCCATCTTTACGGATATAGGTGAGCTCGTAAATATCCTCAATACCGCGAGAAGCTTTAAACACTAATGCCTCAAAACCGGGCTTAATTATGGTACCTAGTTCGAGGCTTAACACTTTAGCGCGTGCAATGACTTCTTCTGGGTCGGAAATTTCGGCAGGGGTAATTTTGTTCATGACATCGGTCGCAGCATAGCCCAACATGCGTTCAGCGCCCACGTTAAAAATCTGAATAACCCCCTTGGCGTCGGTGGCGATACTGGAGAAGTTGGCGCTGTTGAAAATCGCACTCTGCAAGGCGCCAGCCTTGGCTAACGCGTCTTCCGCTTGTTTACGCATGCTAATATCACGTAGGATGCAAGTGAAGTAACGCTCGCCGCCTAGCCACATTTCGCTTACTGTTATTTCCAATGGAAAAGGGCTGCTGTCCTTGCGCCAGCCCATGACTTCGCGCCCGACGCCAATGGCACGCGCTTCATCGCTTGCACTGTAATGCTCGAGTGAACCATTGCGTTGTTCTTGGTCAAGCTCAGGTATCAGTTGACTAAAGTTTAATCCAGTAAGTTCTTCGGCGCTGTAGCCAAACATTCGCTGAGCAGCCGGATTAATGGTTTCAATGCTGCCGTCAAGGGCGTGCAGAGTAATAATGCCATCAGCTACGGTATTTAGAATTGTCTGAATCTGTGTGGCACTGTCACGCAAGGTTTGCTGCACCGCATATTCATCGGATACGTTACGGAACACCAGCACGGCACCAATTACCTGACCGTCGTGGTTGCGAATTGGCGCGCAACTGTCAGCGATATCACACTCGCTACCGTCGCGTGCAATCAGTACAGTGTGGTTGGCTAGGCCTTGTATCGTGCCCTTCGCCAAAGTTTCCATGACGGGGATAGTGGCTGCTAAACGAGTTTCTTTGTTGATGATGGGGAAAATTTCGCCTATTGGGCGACCCACGGCTTCCGCTCGTGACCAACCTGTGAGCTGTTCGGCAAGGGGATTTAGGAGTGTTACGCACGCTTCGGCATCGGTGGCTATTACAGCATCGCCGATAGAGTTGAGCGTAACGGCGAGTTTTTCTTCACTGACTTGCAAAGTGGCATTAGTCAGTTGCAGTCGTTTATTCGTCTCTTCTTGAGCCTCAAGCAAATGCTGTGTTTCAAGAAGTACTAATTTTTTGAGCCTTTGCTGTGATTGACGATAAATTAAATAAATGAGTGCAAGTGCAAGCAGCCCCCATAACAAAATCCCTTGATAACTGAAGTTCATAAGGTTACTTGGGGGGTTAATATAATTATTGCTAATTCTAGAATTGAATTCTTTTTGAGCATGACTACCTTCTATTCAAACGTGTAAACCCATCATCGCTTGATGGTTTATTAAGCGACCAAATTTACGTGTATCACTCAATCCACTTATACGCCGTTACTATACAAATAGATATTCATTTATGTAGTCGCCAATAGGTTGAATTTGGTCTATGGATAAATCTCTAATTTAGTTTTGATTATGGCAGTCATTTATGCAACATTCTGTGCGTTACCGCACAGAGTGGTACAATTTTACAGCGCATGATGTACTCTGACGATGCTTGGAATTTTAAGCTTCGATTCTAAATCCATTTTATATATGTAGGAGGTTGATCATGTTTAAAAGAATTTCTGTATCACTACTAGCAACGTTATTCTTGGTTGGCACACTTGCTGCACTGACTGGTTGCAATACAGTTGAAGGCGCGGGTAAGGATATTGAAAAAGGTGGAAAAGCCATCAAAGATGAGGCGAGCGAGCATAAATAATGTGGAGAAATCGCGCTGTTACAATAGCAACAGCGCGAATACAGCAAACCAAGCTTATTGAGTTTATACTTTTTTCAGCAATAAACTGTTTTTAACTGATTTAACACCTTCAGTTTCAGATGCAATTTTTTCAGCTTGCTGGATTTGCTCTTCAGTTTCAACAAATCCGCTTAACAATACAACGCCATGGTTAGTTTTAACACTAACTTTCAGGCTTTTTAGACCCTCATCTTTTAGTAAATTACCTTTAACTTTTGAGGTGATAACAGTGTCACTTGTTATACGTGAAACATTTTTTTGTTCAGCTTGTGTTTTGTAATTTGTATATTCTTGTTGATCCAGAGTATCGTCAGCATCTTTGTTAGCCGCAGAAAAATGCTTAGCAAAAAGCTCTTCTTTGCCAGCTTCTGATTTGGTAAGTGTGCCATCACTATTAGTGTCTAAAGCTTTGAATGCTGTGACATAAGCGCTTTCATTGCTGTCGGTCAATGCGTTATCTGCAGCGAATACTTGCGAACTGGTGAAACCCAATGTTAATGCTATTGCTAGCACGCTAGGTTTAAAGTTTGTATGATTTTTCATGAGTGTTTCCTCTTTTAATAATATAAAAATGAAGTAGAACCTTAAGAATAAGCTTACGAGCTAGTGGAGTCTGTGCGTCACCAAACATAGCGTGAATTAATAATCGTCTTGTACTGCCATCAACTATCTTTTTTAGCGCTACGGGGATTAGTACTGACTTTCTTGATCGGCTCTTCAGTTAATTTTGCTTGATCTGCGGCATGCCTTCCCTCGTCAAGCGTGGCAATTACACTATCTGGGCTCATCGATTCCTGAAGCGTTGCCGCCTCAATATCATGGCGATTTTTAACATTAGGTAAGTCACGTCTTAATTCTTCTAGTAAATTGATTAATTTAGCGGTTTTTTGCTCGGTAAGCAGCATCACTTTTAAATCAAGGTGTGATCGCCGCTCGTCAAGCCTAGCAAGCCTATTTTGCTTAGTCAGCACGACTGTTGCAGTTAATAATGCCCCTAAGCCGATAAGCCCTTGTAGTAAGTGAAAGGGTGCGGGGTCGAATTCTGCGATACCAAATTGATGCAAGAAAACATTGACGGAAACCCAGAGAGTGACAAATAGCAAAATAATACCAAGAAAAACTGGTTGGCCAACAAAACCACCGATGCGTTCCAGCATGCGTTGAGAGCCACTAATTTTTTGCTCTTCTAGTGTGTAATACTCTAAAACAGCCTCAATATTTTGGCCGATTTGGTTAGCTTCGGAATTGATGGGTACTTCCTTAATTGTTTTGGCGGTAGCCAGCGCGGCAGCCTGTTTGCTTTTCATTTGATCGTTAATTCCCTTTGTAAGAATACAATCTAGGTAAGGTTGCGCTTAATTGGCTCAGCACCAGACTTAACACAACTCATCGAGACTAGTTACTTTGTGATAGCGTATCTTCAGTATCGCTATCTACATCATTCCCAGCACTTTTCCAGTTGAGGTATATGTTCGCACCTCGGCGACTGGCAATAATCACATTCCGAATAATCGTGACATCATTGTATTTTGCAATGATTTTGTAACTACCGTTTGCTAAATGTAGAAACACCATTGGCCCACCGCTAGTTAAATCTAGTTTTACATTACCTTTTTTATCGGCGATAGTGATTTGCGCATCTGTAATTGCATGTGCTGGTTTACCTTCTGATAGATATAGACGCAGGTTAAAGCTGCCAGCTTTGGCGCGCATTTCATCAGCTTCTTCTTGCCCAATGCCACCATTAGCGTATATCGCCTCGCCAGCGCTAGCTTCTTCTGCGTGCGCGGTACTTACCATTGAAAGTAGTGTGATAGTGCATACCAAGCTAATCAGAAAAAAAGTACTCATCAAGCTGGTCAGTACAAATTTAGTAATGTTCGTCATAATGTTGCTCCTAATATTTGAGTATGCGAATAATCAAGATATCGCTAACACCCCGCCAATCGTATGAAGTCCATTCTAGTAAAGCTTGAGTAATTGATTTGAACTTCTGCCTTAACGATATACTCCTGTCATAAGAGATTCTGTACGTTGGCGCACATAATCTTGAAGAAATACAACTTTGATGGTGGTTGCTGCGAGGCAACCATAACTCAATTTTAAAACGCGAATCAAGTTGATATATATCAATACGGTTAATTTTAGTATCAATAAAATGAGTACGTGGATGACCATACTTTAGATTTTACTAAAAGCGTAAGCCATGTCGCTCAAATGGATGAGTGCACATGGATTGCTATTGACGAGCCAGCCGAATGGTCGAGTTTTAGTCAGGCGCAAGATAAAGAGACGCATGCATGGGAGTCGCGCTTAGTGATTGAAGGCATGCATTGTGCGGCTTGTGCTATCAATGTAGAAAATGCGTTGAAAGCTGTGCCTGGCGTGTTGAGCGCCAATGTGAATGCAAGCAGTGGTCGTGCGCGTTTGGTGTGGTCTGCAGATGTTACCAAGCCATCAGATTGGATGCATGCACTGCGTCAGGCGGGTTATCGTGCCTTGCCTGCAGCAGATGCTTTTAATCAAGATAGTCGTCGTAAAAATCAACGTTTAATGCTTTGGCGCTTACTCGTTGCTGGGTTTTGCATGATGCAAGTCATGATGTATGCCATGCCGACTTATTATGCGAGTCCAGGTGAGATGACCAAGGAAGCATTGAACCTCATGCGCTGGGCTTCATGGGTATTGACTTTGCCCGTGCTTCTTTTCTCATGTGCCCCATTCTTTAGTAGCGCGCTCAATGATTTAAAGCGGCATCAAATCAGTATGGATATGCCAGTGACATTAGGCATATTAATAACTTTTTTGGTGAGCACAGCGGCCACTTTTGAGCCATCAGGCTGGTGGGGTAGTGAAGTCTATTTTGACTCACTCACCATGTTCGTGTTTTTTCTGTTAACTGGCCGCTGGATAGAACTGCGCATGCGCGACCGTACTGCTGGCGCATTAGATGTATTAATGCGTCGCTTACCCAGCAGCATAGAACGCTTAAAAAACGATGGTAGTTTCGAGCGTGTGGCTGTTCGCAATTTGAGTGTTGGCGACGTCATACGCGCGCTGCCTGGCGAGGCATTTCCTGCCGATGGCACTATTAAACAAGGCAACACCAATGCAGACGAAGCTTTACTAACGGGAGAGTCTCGCGCTGTATCTAAAATTGTGGGTTCAGAAGTCATTGCTGGCAGCCACAACCTCACCGCTGCGGTTCAAGTACAAATTAATCAAGTAGGCCAAACTACACGCTATGCGCAAATTGTTGCACTTATGGAGCGTGTGGCTGTAGATAAGCCTAGGCTGGCATTGCTGGCAGACCGCATTGCAAAACCATTTTTATTGGCTGTGTTGTTGGCGGCGGTTGTTACTGCTGCTATGTTATGGCAAGTCGATCACAGCCGCGCCCTAATGGCGGCGGTAGCAGTGCTCATTGTGACTTGCCCTTGCGCCTTGTCTCTGGCAACACCTGCAGCGTTGTTAACGGTGACGGGCGCGCTAGCGAGAAGTGGTGTGCTGGTGCGTAGAATGCAGGCATTAGAAGCGCTTACCACCATTGATACCATTGTATTTGATAAAACTGGTACCTTAACAGAGGATGGTATGACAATAGGCGTGATAGCTTCAGATAAGAGTTTGACTACAATCCAAGCCATGCAGATTGCCGCAGCACTCGCGCAATATTCATTGCATCCTGTCTCGCGTGCTTTGGTTCAAGCTGCAAAAAAATATCCTTTGGTTATGGTTAATCCTGCGATTGAAAATGTACAGGAAATTTCAGGGTCAGGACTCGAAGCCAATTCAATGTATGGCAAATTGAAACTTGGTTCGGCAATATTTTGTGGGTTGGATAGTGACCATAACGCTCAACTTAATAATGATGTTTCTAAAGTGCATCTAGTCTCTGAACGTGGCTGGTTGGCTAGCTTTGAAATGGTAGAAGGCATAAAACCAGATGCAGTTTCAGCTATTCGCACACTACAAGAAAATAATATAGAAGTTGAAGTGTTATCAGGCGATAGAACGCAATCCGTAAAACGCATCGCTGCTATGGTTGGTATACATGTTAGCTTGGGCAACTGTACGCCGCAGGATAAGCTTGCGCATATTCAAGCATTGCAGCAACAAGGACACCGAGTGGCCATGGTGGGCGATGGATTGAATGATGGGCCAGTACTGGCAAGTGCACATGTCTCAATTGCCATGGGTCAGGCAGTTCCACTCGCACAAGCGCAATCTGATTTTGTGGTGATGGGTGGGCAATTGGCCATGGTGCCGTATTTGCTTACGCAAGCCAAACGCACCATGCGCATCGTTAAGCAAAATTTAATGTGGGCTGCTGTCTATAACGCGGTTTGTGTGCCCTTAGCCGTTTTTGGATTGCTGCCCGCATGGCTGGCGGGTTTAGGCATGGCGCTCAGTTCACTTTTGGTGATTTTAAATGCGGCACGTTTGTCAAGCGGTTTAGAACCTACTAAAAAAGGCACTGTGTAATGGATATTTTATTTTTATTGATTCCATTGTCTGTCATTTTGGTATTTTTGATTCTTGGCGCTGTGTGGTGGGCCATCAATACAGGGCAATTTGAGGATATTGAAGCAGAAGGTGAAAGAATTCTGCACGAAGATTGATTTGTATCAAATCGCAAGTAAGTAAATTTAGGCAAAATCTATCCATAGGTCAAAATTAAAAGGATAGAAAATGCAAACCTCAACATCGCAATTACAAACATACAACGATACTGTTGTTAGGCAATTTACTATTATGGCTGTTGTTTGGGGGGTGGTGCCCCAGGCGCTGGGGGTCTCCGCCAGCCGGGGCGCCACCATCGAGTTCAACCGTTCGCCGCGCCTCGATCCCCTCTACGTCGGCCCGAAGTTTGACGCGCCGGAACCGCCGGCCCCTCCCGCC
>JANNOS010000149.1:0-10508 GCA_031399315.1 Methylophilaceae bacterium
GAAAAATCAAGTGGGTTATCACTACCAGAATTCCCAACCGCCGCGCGGTATCTGCCTGCAGCTTTAACGGGTACAAACTCAATAAAACTATCACCACCGTTGGTAGTGGCACGCACACTATTTGGTAAGGCATTGCGAATATCACGTGCCATACGCCGTAAGGCAGTATCGGCGCGATCTGTCAGGTTGGCGCGATTTTCACCATCAATAAATGATTGCGCAGGGTTACGAATGAGTTGGGTTGTGCCTGCCGCAAGAACGCCCACAATGGTAATCACGATCACTAATTCGACCAAAGTAAAGCCTGAAGCTTTTATATTAGATATTGGGCGCATAGCGAACTCGATAACCTGTCAACGTCACATCCGTATTTGCTGGGCCAATCACACGCACACTAATTTTTAGCACCGCATCCAAAACCAGACTGGAAAATGGTGCAGCAGCGCCAGCACGGGTGACGGTGACGGTGACGGCGTAACCAGTTAACCCAGAAAGAGGGGTGGTATCACTAGGGCTGCAAATGCCCGTGCAGCCAGCACCAGGCATGGTAAATCCACCATAGTCAGCAACGTTATCAAAGGGGTCGGTATTGCTGTAACGACTTTCTGAACTTGGCGAAGGGCTAGTGAATGCGGCGCCGCCTTTATCTTGTGAGTTGGAGCAAGCTGCAGCAGAAGTTGCCGTCGACACGTTGGCATCATCAGGGTCGCAATAAGTAAAAGGCTGTTGTTCTATTTCTAGCAATAGCGATTCGGCAATAGAAAGCGCTTGTTTGCGTACCAGCGGGTCGACACTGCCCCGATTAGTAATATCGAGCACTTTAAGCACACCAGCCAGTGCCACGCTGACAATGACCATAAAAACCACCAGCTCAACTAATGTTACGCCAAGTTGTTGCTTGGCTCGTGTCACGCCAAATTGCTGTTTGGCTTGTTTGACACTTATTTGTTTGCAACTATATTTTTTATTGTCAGCGCACATAACCAGTTTCTGCCTCAACCGTAATTGTTCTAGTCGATTCGCTTGGGACAACGGCATTTTGAATAGTAAAAGTCGCTGTAGCGTTTGGCACTGGTCTGCCGAGTCCATCGAATCCAATCGGCGTGGTTGATGCCGTAATGGTGACATTGTTAGATAATGTTTTGGAATACGCCGCCTGCGTCGCAGGATCAATAACTGTGCTGCTGCAATTGCTGGTATAGCCTAAACAAACGGTTCGCGCGCTAGTGTTAACAGCGACATACACATTTCTGCGCTGCGCGATGGCAGTTTTTTGTGCATAACGCAATGCAGAAGCTAATGTACCGTAACTACCCCGCGCTTCAAATGCATCTACACCAACAAAACGCGGCGCAGCAATTGCCGCAATAATGCCAGCAATCACCATAACGGCGACGAGTTCTATTATTGTGAAACCAGCTTCTCGCCGCATGTTGTTATACCTGCCTCAAAGCAAACTAACAACTAGAAGGGGCAATCATTCCCTCTAGTCATAAGTAAAAAGACGTTAACAATTTGCAGCAGTTACAGCTGCTGTACTAACCGTACCTGTTGCTGCGGTATAAGTTACCCTGCAAGCTAGAGTTCTAGTTAGTGCGAAAGTTGATACTCCAGCTGCATGGCTCACAGTAAAGCCATCTATTGATTGCATAGCAGCTACTATGCCAGCAGCATTGGCTGTTGGAAGTCCTGTCGTCGTGCTAACGGTTACAGTAGAAGTGTCAGCCATCTGCACTGGACTAGAGTTCGTGCCAGTTGCAAAAAATCGTGCTTGCACTACGCCAGCTGCTGAACGAAGCCCACCTGCTGCACCATTGGCAGCCGCCATATTTGCATCTTCAGTTAAATTAATAAATTTTGGTAATGCGGTAGCAGACAATATCCCTAAAATAACGATGACGACGACTAACTCTACCAATGTAAAACCCGATTGCGTAGAACCAAATTTTTGCTGTTTCATTTCAATGACTCCTTCAAAATAAAAAATGTGACATCAATACAACTATAAATCGTTAAATTAACAACCACCAATGGCGGAAGGTGAAATCACTGGCGCTGCGCCAGCAACTGTAGGTTCTGTATAAGTAAACTGGCAGGTGGCTGGCGTGGTTGCACCTTGAATTTGGAAGGTGGCGACTGTGGCTGTGGCTGTGTAGTTGTAGCCATCCGCTTGTAGTTCAGCCAATGTTGGGTTAAATGTAGTTGTTAAACCGGCGGCTGATAACAGACCAGCAGTGCCAATGGCGGTGACATCTGGGTAGGCATTGACCAAGTTCACAACGCCACTTTCGGTACATAATGACCCGGTTGCGCCATTGCTGTTATCTGCTGTGATTGCAGTGCCAGGGCAGGCTGCCGCATCGGCAAGGTTGTTTCTTGCCAATACGGTAGCGTGTGTGAGTGCGGATGCGGCAGCGACGCTTCCTCTAGTTGCATTGAGTTTTGCGATGCGCGCATCTCTTTGTAGATTAGTGAACCGAGGTAATGCTACCGCTGCCAAAATGGCAAGGATAAGAATGACCACGATCAATTCAATTAAGGTAAAACCTTTTGCTTTATTCAACATGATGAATCCTTTGTAATCTAAAAAATTGTTAATTTCAGTGTTGCCTTGCTACTGTATTTTCTGAATCATCTCGTACTAAATCTAAACCACCCATACTCAATAAAGAGGCCTTAGTTCGACCTGCTGCGCAGGCCAATATATATGCGGCTTCCAGACCACCTTTGCCAATATAAATCAGTTGCTTCGTTCGTGTATCGAAATACCAAATTGCTTTACCATTACTTGGTGCTTTCGCATGTTCGCCCACATAGTTAGCTGGCTTCGCAGCAATTAATAGCATGGGGTTGCTGCCTTTTAATGCTTCAATATCTATTGACTGATTCGTTACATTTTTGTGTACCCATGTTTCAGCCAAGCCAAGTCTCAAATTGTTCAGTTCAGTTTCTAGTATTACTTTTTCAATCGCACCTTGCGCCTTATTTAAATAATGTAATAAGCATGTTGCCAGAACGCCAATCACGCACAGCGTGACCGCGAAATCGAACCGATGAACATTTGGCGCATACTTTGATAAATGAAAACTCACTTTAAATTTACATTAGCCTTTATTTAATTAACCCTTGTTTACTTAACTTTTGTGCAACGCTACATTGCCGAGATCCCATATTGGTAAGAAAATACCCAACGCTAAAATCAGCACCATGACGCCTAAAAACACAATCAAAATCGGCTCAATTTGCGCACCTAATGTTTTAATCTCGTATTCCACATCACGTTGATACATATCAGCTACTTCTTGCATCAAATCATCTAGCGAGCCCGACTCTTCGCCCACAGCAATCATTTGTAGAACAATCGGGTTAAAAACCCTGCTGTTAGTAGCGGTGCGTAAAATACTTTCACCACGCTCTACACCTTCGCGCATCTGCTCAAGTTTGCTCGAGATATAATCGTTATCGGCAGTTTGTGCGACTAACTTTAACCCACTGGTAATCGGCACCCCGCTTTTACTGGCTAAAGCAAAACTTCTGGCAAAGCGTGCCATGGTGGCTTTATGAATAATTTTTCCAGCAAGTGGCGTTTTTAATTTAAAGCTATCCCATTTGAACTTGCCAACACTAGTGGCAATGTATTGACGAAACAGATAAATAGCGCCAGCTGTGCCGACTACGATGAATGGCCACCAAGCTACCAAGAACTTAGAAAAGCCTAATAATGCACGGGTGAGGATAGGTAGTTCAGCACCAAAACTTTCAAATACTTTGGCGAAAGCGGGAATCACAAATAGATTGACCACGATAATGGCGACTGCCATCGCAATCATCACAAAAGTTGGATAACGTAGCGCAGATTTTATCTGATCGCGCATAAAACGCTCAAACTCAAGATGATCAAATAGGCGCAGAAATACGGTATCTAGCATGCCAGTGGTTTCGCCAACACGCACCATATTAATGTAGAAACTTGTAAATACTTTTGGGTGTTGCGCAAGCGCAGATGAAAGCTCACGCCCGCTACCTAAGCTTTCGCGCACATCGCCTATGATGAGTGCAAATGCTTTATTTTGAGTAGAAGCCTGTAAGCCGTTAAGCGCACTCATAATGGGGATGCCAGCCTTAAGTAGCGTGTACATCTGTCTGCTAAATAACATGATGTCGATAGTCTCGATTTTTTCTTTAAATAGATGAATTGAGATATTTTTGCTAGTGGATGCAGCTTCTTGTGCTTGAATCTCAATAGGTGTAATACTGCGGCTAAATAATAGGCCAGCGAGGGCGCTGCTATCTTGCCCTTCGAGCACCCCTTGTACCAAAGCACCACTGCCATCACGACCTGTGTAATTAAAAAATGGCATTTTATTCTTCAAACTGATTACTGATGCGCATGGCTTCTGTAATCGTGGTGCGCTTTTCAATGACCAAATCCACCGCACTTTTACGTAGCGTTTTGCCTGCCATGTGTTGCCGTGCAAGTTTAATGAAATGGTTTGGGTCTTGCTGGTTAGCAGCGTCTACCAAGTCGTTATTCATTTCAAGTAACTCATAAACACCTACACGGCCAGTGTAGCCAGTGCTATTACATTGGCTACAGCCCTTGCCGTGTACATAGTGATGGTTGCTGACGTCTTGACCTAGTTCTTGTTTCAACCAAGCGTGTTCTGCTGGTGTTGGCGTATGTGGTTCAGAACAGCCCTCACAAACCAGCCGTACCAAGCGTTGTGCCACAACCGCTACAATCGACATCGCGACCATGAATCTAGGCGCGCCCATATCTATCATTCTGATTGGCGTGCTAATGGCATCATTTGTATGTAAGGTAGAAAGTACCAAGTGGCCTGTCATGGCGGCGCGCAAGCCAATCTGTGCGGTTTCTTGATCGCGCATTTCGCCGATGAGCACAATGTCAGGGTCTTGCCGTAAAGTTGAGCGCAACACGCGAGAAAAATCTAAATCAATTTTTTCATTCACCTGTACTTGATTAATGCCCGGTAAGCGATACTCCACTGGGTCTTCAACCGTGATGATTTTGTTTGAAATAGAATTCAGCTCATTCAGCGCAGCATAAAGTGTGGTGGTTTTGCCGCTGCCAGTAGGCCCTGTAACCAATACCATGCCGCTTGGGCGATGAATAAGTTTACGAAAGCGTTCCAACATCTCACTTGGCATGCCAAGTTTTTCTAAGGAAAAACCGCTGGTATTTTGTATGAGTAAACGCATTACGACAGATTCGCCATACTGCGTTGGCATCGTTGAAATTCGTACGTCGACGGCCTGTTGCTTCACTTTAACAGCAAAACGGCCATCTTGCGGCAACCGTTTTTCTGAAATATCTAAGCCAGAAATTAGTTTTAAACGTAGCACTAAAGCTGACGCAATTTTTAATTCAGCTTGTGTTTGTAAGTGCATCACGCCATCAATTCGAAAACGAATGTGCAGTTTATTTTCTTGTGGCTCAATATGAATATCGGATGCGCGCACTTGTACTGCATCTTCAAAAATCGTCTGCAATAGTTTAACAACAGGTGCTTCCTCAGCGCTTTTTCCCTCACCTATTGATGAGAAATCAATCGTAGTGTCGCCTAAATCTTCACCTAGCTCTAAGGCTAAGTTAGAGATTTCATCGGTACGGCGGTAACTGCGATCTATTAGTTGTAACAGTGAACCTTCTTGGATGACAGCAAGTTCAACATCTTTGCGTAAAGTTCGTACTATCTCGTCGTAAGCAAATAAATCGGTCGGGTCAACCATGCCGACTAAATAGCTAGCACCTTTGTCTTCAAGTACTGCACAGCGAAAACGGCGTGCCTGTGCCTCTGGTAGTTTGCTGACGATTTCCGGCTTGGTGTTGAACTGTTGTAAATCAATAAATTGGATTTTTAACTGGCGTGCTAAGGCTTCAGAAATTTGCGTTTCTGTTACATAGCCGCCGTCAACAAATATGCGCCCCAGCTTTTTACCAGTGCGCTTTTGTTCATCGAGTGCTTTGGTTAACTCATCAGCAGAAATTAAATCGTTCTGAACTAGAAGCTCGCCAAGACGAATTTTTACAGGTGCGGCCATTTAAACCTCTATCAATATGCGTACATACCCTAAATATAAACTGGTATGTGTAAACTCAATTGAGAGAATAAAGGCAGGTTTTGCCCTGAAATCGACAGTCTTAGGCTTTGTTAAACTTTATGTTCTGTTAGAGATGTAGTTAGATATAGTTACAAACTGTTGTGTAGAGAGGTTTTCAGCGCGGAGTTGTGGGTTTAGGTTTAATGTTGAGAAGTCTTGGTCATTTAAAAAATCTTTTAGCGTATTGCGAATAGTTTTGCGACGCTGACCAAAAGCAGCCATGACTATTTTGGCAAATAAAGACACATCATCCGCAATGTAGGGTTTAGTTGCGTGCGGTACGCAACGCACAAATGCAGATTCTACTTTAGGTGCTGGCTCAAATGCTTCTGGTGGTACGGTGATGAGGTATTCCATCGCCAGATGATATTGCAGCATTACAGAAAGCCGTCCGTATGCGGGTGTTGAGGGCTGCGCCACCATGCGCTCCACCACTTCTTTTTGCAGCATAAAATGCATATCATTAATGCATGTTAGATTATCTAATAGATGAAACAAAATGGGGGTGGATATGTTGTAGGGCAAATTACCAACTACGCGAATATTGTTATCGAGCGTTGCAAAATCAAATCTAAGCGCATCGATATTGTGTATGGTGAGGCTATTTCTTGCGTACTCATTTTGCATCCAACTCACAATGTCACGGTCAATTTCAACCACGTGCAAGTGATTGATTTTTTTTAGCAATGGCTTGGTCAGTGCACCTAACCCAGGGCCAATTTCAACGATGATTTCTTCAGTTTTTGGATTTATCGCCTCAATGAGGCTGACGATAATTGCTTGGTCAGTTAGAAAGTTCTGCCCAAATCTTTTCTTGGCGATGTGCTTCATTAAGTTTTTTTTGTTTGAGATTTATGGACTAATTCAATCGCCAAATTCAGTGCTGCTTGCATGCTACCAATATCAATATTGCCTGTACCTGCTAGATCCAAAGCAGTGCCGTGATCAACCGAGGTGCGAATAATCGGTAAGCCTAGCGTCACATTCACGCCACTGCCAAAGCTGGCGTGCTTCAGCACGGGCAAACCTTGGTCGTGATACATCGCCAATACACAATCGGCATTATCTAGATATTTTTTAGTAAACAGCGTATCCGCAGGTAGTGCGCCTACAAGTGCCATGCCCTCTGCGCGTAATTTGTTCAACACGGGATTGATAACATCAATTTCTTCGCGACCCAAATAGCCGTCTTCGCCCGCGTGTGGGTTAAGCCCACACACCAATATCCGCGGGCTTTGCAGGCCGAACATTTGTATTAAATCTTTATGTAAAATACGAATGGTCGCTTCAAGATTTTCGCGCGTAATCGCGCTTGGCACCTCTTTCAACGCTAAGTGCGTGGTGGCTAGCGCTACCCTCAAACCGCCGCCGACTAACATCATCACCACTTGGGGTGTATTTGTATATTCAGCTAGAAACTCGGTATGCCCGCTGAAAGCAATACCAGCCTCGTTGATGACGCCTTTATGCACTGGTGCAGTCACAATCGCATCAAACGTATTATTCATACAGCCATCTACTGCACAGACAAGCGTGTTGAGCACATATTGACTGTTGGCGGAGTTTAAAAGGCCAGCCGCTACAGGTTCTGAGGTGGGAACATGCAATACCTTGAATGACTCAAAAGCCATGTTAAGCTGCTTGGTACGGTCGGATAGCAGATGAGTATCACCAATTATCGTGATGTCAGCGTCAATCTTCTGCTGTGACAACATGATGCAAATATCAGGACCTATGCCAGCAGGCTCGCCAGATGTAATTGCAATGCGAGCAAGTGGCTGATTAATAGTAGATGGACTTAAAGCCATACTTTAATTTTGGAGATAATTAGAATTTGTCTTCTAAACGCAACTCAACAAACGCGCGGTCACGCATTTCGCGAATCCAATCTTGGTAGGCTTCTTCTGATTTGCGAGCACGAATTTCTTGGCGCGCTTTTAGACGAGAAGCTTCTTTCGTCATGTCTTGCTGGCGGCGTTCTAATACTTGAATGACATGCCAACCAAAAGGAGAAAGCACTGGCTCACTAAATTCACCAACGCCAAGCGCATCCATTGCTTTTTCAAATAAAGGAACGGTATCACCAGGGTTTACCCAACCTAAATCGCCCCCATTATTGGCACTTCCATCTTCAGAGTATTGGCGGGCGAGCTCTTCAAACTTGGCGCCGTTATCAAGCCGTTCTTTAATTCCATCCATTTTACGTTTGGCATCTTTTTCTGAGACGACTTCGCTTAACTTAATTAAAATATGACGCGCATGGGTTTGACTGACGACCATAGAAGATGTGCCGCCGCGACGGTTGGTGAGTTTTAAAATATGGAAACCATTCGGGCTACGCACAGGTTTTGCAACCTCACCTGGTTGCAGATTTTTTAGCACGTCTAAAAAAAGCGTAGGCATTTGCGAGCCGTTTTTCCAACCCAGTACGCCACCTTCAAGTGCGTTCGGTGCATTAGAAAACTCAGCTGAAACTTGCGCGAAACTTTTGCCATCAGCCAACTGTTTTAGCGCTTCTTGTGTTTTAGTTTTAACTTTTTGTAAGTCTTCCGGTGAGCTGTCTTCTGGCGTACGAATTAAAATGTGTGACACTTCAAATTCGTCTTGCTCTTCGCCACGGTTGGCTTGTGTGGTTAAGTAGTTATCAATTTCACCTTCAGATATATTAAGCTTATTATCTACTTCACGTTCACGCAGTCTTGAGATGGTGATTTCACTACGAATATCTTCGCGAAACTTACGCATGGTAATACCGTCTTTTTCAAGCATAGTTTTAAACTGATCTACACTTAATTTGTTTTGTTCTGCAATACGCTCAATCGTTTTGTCCAGCTGAGAGTCATCTACTTTTAAGCCAGTTTGCGCTGCCAGCTGTAGTTGCAAACTGTCAGCAATTAAGCGTTCTAGGATCTGTTTTTGCAAAATATCTTGCGGTGGTAGTTCGGTGCCTTGTTTTTCTAGCTGCGCAGTAACTGTACGGGTGCGGTCTATCAGTTCTTGTTCTGTAATCACGCTTTGATCAACAATGGCGATAATGCGGTCCATCTTGACGATTTCGCTTGTGGTTTTAGTGGATTTTTCTGCTGAAAAACATAAGCTGGAAGAAAATAAACTCATTAAAATTAATAAGTTAAATAGTTTTTTCAATGGGTGTGATGTGATTGTAATTAATTTCATTTGTAGTAATTTTGTTGCCTATAAATGTTAGGAATTTCGCTAGAACTTAGGTAGCCTGGAATATCGCGCCTGAGTAAGTTAAGCGGATTAGACCCAATGGAAGCTAAACCACCAAGTTCGAGTTGAAAGAATAGACCATAGTTAGCGTCAGCAGTTGCAGTTTCTACACGTTGAATAACGGTGCGCGCTTGCCAACAGCCCGCGTCATACTCTAGGCCTCCGATGCTTTCGATGAGGCTGCTCTCACGTAAAGAGTAGTTCATGCGACCAACACCATACCAACCACGGCTTAATGGCCATTGCCCCGATACATTGATTTGCTCTAAAAATTGTTGTGTATAGCGATAGCCAACATTGAGCAGTTTTCCAGGTTCTGGATTATAGCGCGCGAGTACGTTAGTCCGAACCATGCCGCTGTCATCGGTGTTGTACTGCCAAAATGCGTCTAAATTCCATTTGTTAGAAAGTCTAGCGGTCATGCCTGCGATAATATCGGAGGAGTTATTTTGAGATACTGACCCGCCAGGCAAGGTAACTTCTTGGTCGACAAAGTAATAACGCTGGCCTATGGTGGCGGCAATACGTTCGACACCTGTGTCTTTATCAATCATGCGTGTGGTAAGCGCTAAACTAACTTGGTTAGCGTTATTAATTCTGTCATCACCTGTGAATTGGTTCTCAGTAAACAAGGTGGTCATATTTAAGTCTGCTAAAGTAGAGTCAAATACGGGTAATAAATCTTGTTTTTTGTTAGGTATGTACACATAAAACAGGCGTGGTTCAATGGTTTGCGTGTAGCTATTTTTTACGATATTTACATCACGTTCAAAATATAAGCCGCTGTCTAAGCTAAAAATTGGTAGCGTGCGACTGTCGCTATTGTTACTAACATTAGCGCCATTCACAGTAAAGTCATTGTCTTTTAAATTGTAATGGGTTGTGTGAACGCCAATTTTTGGTGTAACAAACCCATATGACTGTGTAAAAGGGATGCTTATGCTGGGGTAAGCAACAAATCGATTGCCAGTTGCGGTAATTGGCGCTTTGTCGGTTTTATCAAAATAGGACCATTGGCTATATAAATCAGTGTTTACATAATTCCACTCTTTGTTAGCTGTTAAAGTGAGTTGCGGCAGACGCTGATAAGGGAAGTTAGTTTCATCTAACGTTTGATATTTTTGCACCAAGCCATTAAAACGCCATAC
>JANNOS010000150.1:0-12306 GCA_031399315.1 Methylophilaceae bacterium
GGTGCGTAAGCAAGCAGGTAAAGTTGTGTTATTTAAACTGACTGGCGAAGAAACCTTCACAGCAAAACAAATCGCAGCGACCGAAATTCCTGCCACAGGCAAAGTATTGCTGCCAATAACCGTTTGGCAAGCAAACAAAGATGCACTTGCAAGCCGCATGGCCGCTGGCGAAATCGGCATTGTATTAGCCACGCATGAGCCGATTGAAAGCTTGGCTGCAGCGTTTGATGACATCAACAGCTTGCCACTCATTGCTATTTTTGTAGAACGTTTTTCTGATGGTCGTAACTTTACTTTAGGTAACTTACTGCGCACCCGCTACGGCTTTAAAAATGAGCTGCGTGCAGTGGGCGATGTATTGCGTGACCAACTATTCTTTTTAAAGCGCTCTGGCTTTAACAGCTATTTAATCCGTGCAGACCGTAGCGCAGAAGAAGCACTTGCTAGCCTTAAAGACTTTAGTCAACCTTACCAAGGCGCGGTAGATGATGCTTTGCCCGTCTGGCGTAGATTGGAAAGACAAGCCTAATGTCACTTGGTGTCAGTATGCTCAAACCCGCAGCAAGCAACCCAGCGACCACGCCTAAACTCACCGACGAGCTAAAACAAAGCGTGACGACTAAGCGTGCCGAAGTATTGGCTTTATTTAAATCTGCAAGTACAGAATTTAAAACCATTACCTTTGCCAACAGCTATGGTGCTGAGGACATGGTGCTGACTGACATCATCATGAAAGAAAACTTGCCGATTGAGATTTTTTCACTCGATACAGGCCGCTTACCAGCAGAAACTTACACGCTGATGGGCGAAGTAGAAAGTACGTACAACACCAAACCTGTTGTGTTCTTTCCTAAACATGAAGCAGTCGAAGACTATGTGCGCACCAAAGGCATCAACGCATTTTACGAAAGCATCGAACTACGCAAAGCCTGTTGCCATATGCGCAAAGTCGAGCCATTACAACGTGCTTTGGCTGGCAAACAGGCATGGGTGACTGGCATGCGTTCAGAACAGGCAAGTACGCGCGCGAGTTTGCCTACGCGCGAGTTTGATGCAGGCAATAAATTAGAGAAATTTAACCCATTAAGTGACTGGACTGAGAAAGAAGTCTGGGCGTACATCCGCATGTTTGATGTGCCCTATAACGCACTTCACGACCAGTTTTATCCAAGCATAGGCTGCGCACCTTGTACACGTGCTGTAGCCATGGGTGAAGATGTGCGCGCTGGCCGCTGGTGGTGGGAAAACGCAGATAGCAAAGAGTGCGGACTTCATGTTAAGTGAAGTTTACACTTCAAAAAGTAATTTTAAATCGTAAAAACAATGATGACTACAACCACTAAAAAAACACTGAGCCACCTTGATTGGTTAGAAGCCGAAGCGATTCACATTTTGCGTGAAGTCGCCGGCCAATGTTGCAACCCCGTACTACTGTTTTCAGGCGGTAAAGATTCGTTATGTATTCTGCGTCTAGCAGAAAAAGCCTTTCGCCCAGGTCGCTTCCCCTTCCCTTTGATGCATATCGACACAGGTCATAATTATCAAGAAGTGATTAATTTCCGTGACCAACGTGCCGCAGAACTAGGCGAACGTTTGATTGTGCGTAGCGTGGAGGACTCGATGAAACGCGGTACGGTGGTATTGAAATCACCTGACGAGCCACGCAATAAGCACCAATCTGTCACGCTACTGGAAGCCATTGAAGAGCATGGCTTTGATTGCTGTATCGGCGGCGCCCGTCGCGATGAAGAGAAAGCCCGCGCCAAAGAGCGCATCATGAGCTTTCGTGATGAGTTTGGTCAATGGGATCCTAAAAACCAACGTCCTGAATTATGGAATCTTTACAACGCACGTTCACACAAAGGTGAAAATATCCGCGCCTTCCCGATTTCCAACTGGACAGAAATGGATGTATGGCAGTATATCGAGCGTGAAAACTTAGAGCTGCCAAGCATTTACTTTGCACATCAGCGCGATATTGTCATGCGAGGTGGAGCCATCGTGCCAGTGAATGTGCCGTTAGTGTCTGGCGAAGTAATTATGCCTCCCAAGGTAGGTGAAGAAGTTATCAATATGCAAGTACGCTTTAGAACTGTAGGCGATATCACCTGCACAGCCCCCGTGATCTCAGATGCTGACTCGACAAGCAAAATCGTACTTGAAACTGCCACTACCACCATCACAGAGCGCGGCGCTACCCGCTTGGATGACCAAACCTCTGATGCTTCAATGGAGCAACGTAAGAAAGAGGGTTATTTCTAATGAACATTTCTAATAACAACATGAATATGCAACACAACGCCAGTAAGCAAAATGATAGCCTGTTACGCTTCATGACTTGCGGCTCTGTCGATGACGGCAAAAGCACGCTCATTGGTCGCTTGCTGTTCGACACCAAAACCATTCTGGCTGATACGCTCACGCAAATTTCTAACACGTCTAAAAAGCGTGGCATGGAAGCGGTTGATTTATCGCTACTTACCGATGGCTTGCAAGCCGAGCGCGAGCAAGGCATTACCATTGACGTCGCTTATCGCTATTTCAGCACGGGTACACGCAAATACATCATCGCCGATGCGCCAGGTCATGAGCAATATACGCGCAATATGGTGACTGCTGCGTCTACCGCCAATTTGGCCATCATCCTGATTGATGCACGTAAAGGCGTACTCACGCAAACCCGTCGCCACAGCTATTTAGCACATTTGGTAGGCATTCAACACATTGTGGTCGCGGTGAATAAAATGGACTTGATGGGTTACGACCAAGCCAACTACGACAAAATTTGTGCCGATTACTTGGCGTTTGCCAAAGAAATCGGTTTAGCACGCGATACTATTAAAAACACTGGGCGCGATATTCGCTTTATTCCGATGTCTGCGCTCAATGGCGATATGTTGGTTGACCGTGGCGACGCCATGCCTTGGTACACAGGTGAAACCTTGCTTGAGATGTTAGAAGATGCACCTGCAGCCGATGAGGAGCAAAATGCAGAATTTCGCTTCCCAGTACAGTTTGTCTGTCGCCCACATGCCAGTGCAGATGCCGATTTACACGACTTTAGAGGCTTTATGGGGCGCATAGAATCTGGCGATATTGCTGTCGGAGATGCAGTTACTGTGTTGCCAAATGGTTATACCAGCAAAGTCAAAGCGATACAAATTGGCGATGAACAACTGCAAAGTGCACAAACTGAGCAGAGCGTAACGATATTGTTAGAAGATGAAATCGACACCTCACGCGGCGATATGATTGTAAAAACAGGTAGCAAAATTGAGCCTGTTAAACAAATAGAAGCGCATGTTTGTTGGCTTTCAGAAACGCCAATGTCACCTGCGCGTACCTATGTAATACGGCATACTACGCGCGAGTCTAAAGCAAAAGTAGGTGCTATTTCATACAAAGTTGATGTAAATACATTAGAGCAACAACCTGCGACCGAATTAAAAATGAATGACATCGCGCGGATTAACTTTAAACTAGCACAGCCGTTGATGGTAGATAGCTATACACAAAATCGTGCGATTGGCGCTTTTATCATAATCGATGAAAGCACAAACAATACCGTTGGTGCTGGCATGATTGTATAAATTGCAAAACAGATTAAAATAAAAATAAATTAGAATTTAGATAGATTTAAACGAAGGAAACTAAAATGACTTATGTTGTCACCGAAAATTGTATTCAATGCAAATTTACCGATTGCGTGGATGTCTGCCCAGTAGATTGCTTTGTAGAAGGCCCGAACTTTTTAGCCATTAACCCAGATGAATGCATCGACTGTACCTTGTGTGTGGCAGAATGCCCTGCAGAAGCCATTTTTGCAGAAGATGATGTGCCTGCCGACCAGCAACAATTTATTTCATTAAACGCGCGCTTAGCCAAAATTTGGCCAGTGATTACTTCACGTAAACCAGGGCTTGAAGATGCAGACGCCATGAATGGCGTACCAGGCAAGCTTGAGCTATTGATTGAGTAAATAATTATAAATAAAAATTACAAATAAAAAAGGAGACGTAAGTCTCCTTTTTTATTTATTTAGCTTAAATTCAGCAATTCAATTATGCATATGTTGGTTGCATTTGATTCCGCGCGCTTAAGTCGTCTTTCCAAAAGTAATAAAACTCTCTGCCCACTTTTAGAAACATATTATAGGCTTCTTCAGATTTAAATAGCCCCACGTTCGCATCTACTGCTTTACGATAAGCCACTGGTTGTTTATGCGGCGCACTGCGTAACATTAACAACAACAATTTAACAATTTTTTTACATGTAGCAACAAAAAAGTCATCTGCGCCATGTTCGCGCAAGGCACTTTCATACGTCTCAAGCGGCTCAATTTCTGACGACGTTAAAGTCACTTGATCTAAAGAGTTCCACATCGCTTTAATATCAGCTTCTTGTGGTTTCCACTCAAGCGCTGTTGGTTCGAATGCATGGTCTTGATTCATGGCAACAATCGCTTTGATATCATCAATCCAAAATGAAAAGTACTCTCGCACCACTGGCAAACAAGCAGTCCATTGAGATTTATCCAATTTCTTAAAAAATTCATCTACAGCAGTTCTAAAAGCCAAACCATCGCTGTTGATACGCTCAATAAACGGAATCAGTTTCAAGATAGTCACTTCACGTTGGCGCAGCGCATTTTTCGAGAAACCTTTACGTTCCAAAAGGTTTAAATACGCATTTAATGCAATATGTTCACGATTTTTATTCATTAATGACTCCATTTCCACATTTTACTGCATGTCCGTAAAGTGGGATAAACTATTTATATATTAATTCAAGCTGTTTATGCCATATCTACGGATTATTTTTGTTAAACTTTAAATACCAAATTTCACCATATGAGCCAGTATAATTTAGCCGTATGATTTTCAATTTGTGGAATAGAGCCTAAAAATGGATGTGATTACGAGTTTTGCGCTTGCAAGCGGATTAAGTTGGGCCAGCGGTTTACGGCTTTATTTAACGGTTTTTATCGTCGGATCGCTGTCAAAATTTAACTATATTCACTTACCTAAAAGTTTAGATATTTTAAGTAATCCTATTGTGATTGGCGTCGCTGGTGTACTCATGGTGGTAGAGTTTTTAGCCGACAAAATCCCTTATGTCGATAGTGCTTGGGATGGAATCCAAACTTTTATTCGCATCCCCGCTGGCGCCCTGCTTGCCATGGGCGCTATTAATACGAGCGACCCGATGATTGCGACAATTGCCGCGTTACTAGGCGGCTCACTCACAGGCATAACACACGCCACCAAAGCGGGTAGTCGCGCACTGATTAATACTTCACCAGAACCTGTGAGCAATATCGCCACATCGTTTGGAGAAGAGGGCTTGCTGCTAGGCGGCGGCTGGCTCGCGCTTATGCACCCAATGGTGTTTATAGGCGTGTTAGCGTTCTTTATTTTAGCGATGCTTTGGCTTTTACCAAAACTGTGGCGCGGTATTAAGTCGGTACTAGGTCATATTGGCAAAGTAAATAAACTGCAATGACCACAACACTTAAGTACTTACAACATTATCCACTTGATTTACAAGATAAAATTAGGCAGCTACAAGCACAAAACACACTTGGCGACTACATCTCACAACGTTACTCGCAATCTCACACCATACAAACCGATAAAGCGCTTTACGATTATTGCAACGACCTTAAACAAACATTTTTACGTAATGCGCCCTTGCTAGACAAAGTCATGTATGACAATCGCTTAAGCATCGAACATCACGCGCTGGGGCTTAATACAGCTATTTCTCGCATGCAAGGCGGCAAGTTAAAAGCTAAAAAAGAGATTCGTATTTCGGCTTTTTTTAAACAAACGCCTGCGGAGTTTTTGCGCATGATAACGGTACACGAGTTAGCGCATTTAAAAGAGCGCAACCACGACAAAGCGTTTTACCAACTCTGCCAATACATGGAACCCGATTACCACCAGTTGGAATTTGATTGCAGAGTTTATTTAACTTGGAAAAATGTTTAGTAACCTAAAACTTCACCTGTCACCTAAAACTTTAAAAAACTCTTTAATGTCTGCAGAATCTATTGCAAGGTAACTAATAAGGGCGTATTGTCCGCTTTATTGCCTAGGACTTATTTTTAATGCTAACAACTAATACACCCAATACTGCCGTTATTGAGTATTTACAAGAAGCGCGTAAATTTCATTCACAAGCGTCAGTTGCCAAACGATTAGGCGTAGATGCGCGAACAGTACGTCGTTGGGAGACTAATCAAAGCCAGCCACCTGCTTACCTTTCTGCAGCTCTACAACAAATGTTACCTTTCCATATTACGCAGAAAGTGGATGCTAAATTCGATTTTATCGATTTGTTTGCAGGTATTGGCGGCATACGTACTGGCTTTGAAAACATTGGAGGGCAATGCGTTTTCACTAGTGAATGGGATAGTTACTCACAAAAAACCTATGCTGAAAACTTTCCTAGCACACACCTACTAGCGGGCGACATTACAAAAATTGCGGCTGCAGAAATCCCAAACCACGATGTTTTATTAGCAGGCTTCCCTTGCCAGCCATTTTCTATTGCAGGTGTTAGTAAAAAAAATGCGCTAGGTAAAGCGCATGGTTTTGCATGTGAAGCACAAGGCACACTATTTTTTGACGTAGCGCGTATCATTAAAGCTAAGCAACCAAAAGCCTTCTTACTTGAAAATGTAAAAAATCTACAATCGCACGACAAAGGTCGCACATTTGATGTAATTAAACGCACACTTACAGAAGAACTTGGCTACAGCATTCACGTTAAAGTAATTGATGCTGCGCATTACGTGCCGCAACACCGTGAACGTATCTATATTGTGGGGTTTAGAGAGCCAACAGCATTTGATTGGGCAGCATTACAACTACCGCCAAAAACACACAACTTAGCAGAAATACTGCATCGCACAGATGGTACAGAGCCTTATTTGCCTTGGGATGAAGACCGATTTTTTGACCGAAAAACAAAAAAACCTTTAGCAAAATATACGCTAACTGATAACCTGTGGCGATACCTGCAAGCTTATGCAGAAAAGCACCGTCTAAAAGGCAATGGCTTTGGTTTTGGACTAGTCAAAGAAGGCAATATCGCACGTACTTTATCAGCAAGATATTACAAAGATGGCTCTGAAATTTTAATTGACCAAGGAGTAGGTAAAACGCCGCGACGATTAACCCCGCGCGAATGTGCACGGCTTATGGGCTATCCTGACAGCTTTAGAATTCCCGTATCGGACTCGCGAGCTTATAGGCAATTTGGCAACTCAGTCGTCGTTGATGTAATTACTCAAGTTGCAAAACTTATGCAGCCTATGTTGGAGGCTGATATTTCAGAACCTGAATTACCCTTTTTCTACAAAACTGCTTAAAAAATATAAGAATGATAACTCGGCCGTCTATCCAAATTCAGCTAATATCTGTAGCTCTCATGGAAATTTTTAGTTAATCTAATGTTTATAACTGTTTCAGATTTGTTAGCACGTTTCTCTCAGTTGGGTGCAGTTGAAGTTTTTTGTAAACCCTTGGCCGAAAACGACAACAGCAAGCAACAGATATACTTAGGTGGCAATTTTGATATTCTTCAAATTTTTCCTTTTCACCAAATTGAGGCGAAAGAGAATGGAAAAGATAGTACGTATAAAGCTAAATTAGACTTTCTTTGGGTTGACGCGCATCAATCAGAGCGTGCAAAAGGTGCACAGTTAATTTTATATCCACAATATCCAGAAGTTCGTTTATCTGGTTTTCTGCGAGGCTGTAAAATTGCTCCTAATGAACTAATGAGACCAATACCAGCAAACCAACGCAACTTTAACAATGGTTCAGATGGCCGAGTATTGTTTTTTGGGGTAAGCAATAATCGAGAAGTACTTGCATATTTAGCACCTGCAAATAGTCAGTTAGCACTAGAGTTTTTCCAGAAGCAAGCTACTGGTATTTATGTAAGGCAAGGTGTTGTCTTCAGAATACCGTTTCATGGGCGAGATTCAAAAATAATTCTTCTTGAAAAGCTTGCTGAAATTCGAAATTTTGGATGGCAACCCTCAATAAGCCTAGACAAGACTGGGAAAGTGAAACCCTATAATGCCCTAAACGGCGGTGGGTATACGCTTGAAGCCCTTTTTGGCATTATACGGAACGCGAGTGGTGAGCCAGACTTTATGGGCTGGGAACTAAAAGGCTACAGCAGTAGTAAAGTTAGCTTAATTACCACCGAACCAAAAGGTGGTATGTATAAAGAAAGAGGCATTAAAGCTTTTGTAACACAATTTGGAAAACCAACTAAAAACGACACTTTATACTTCACAGGCTTACACAGGGTAAATCATAGGAACACAGCCACAGGCTTAACACTTAACGTTCGTGGTTTTAATGCAACTAAAAAAATGATTGATGATGTATATGGCGCAGTTGAATTACTTACTGATACTGGTGAATGTGCAGCTGCTTGGTCATTTGAAGAGTTGCTTATAAAGTGGAATGCCAAACATGCTCAGGCAGCTTATGTGCCTTATCAAAGTAACAAGCAAATGCCGCCCTCTTATTTGTATACTAGCCCCACTTTATTGGGCGAAGGTACAAGCTTCAATCTCTACTTATTGGCGTTAATTAACGGGCTTGTGATATTTGACCCTGCAACTAAAGTAATGAATGCTAGCACTGGAAAATCCAGTACTAAATCACGTAGCCAGTTCAGGATTTCTGTAAAACAGCTACCACACCTTTATCAAAAATTTGAGGCGGTCGAGTTTTAAGCAATAGTTTTAACTAGCCCGTTGTGAGTGTAGATAATTATGAGCCTTGCCAAAGTTGGCTTTGCCTAATCACCAACCAACCCAACACCAAGTAAGCCGCCATCGCCCAAGCCAAGCCAGATGGTGCGTACCACAAAAATGGCACAACTAAACCTGCTGAAACCGTCGATAACAACATTTGAATAAACGCCTGACCAGATGCGGCGGTGCCACGAATTTTAGGGTGACGATCAAGCCCAGCCAAAGAAAGTATAGGCATTGCCAGTGCCATGCCCACATTAAACAAAGCCACTGGCAGAATGTTATACACAAGGTTTGTCGGCAAAAACTGGCAAATCGCAATATTCAATAGCACAACAAAAAACATCCAAATATAAGCCGCCTTAACTACCTTTTTTGCGGAAAACTTACCTGCGGCACGCTTTGCTAAATAAGAGCCAAGCACCATGCCTGTTACGGTAGGGATAAATAAGTAGCCATATTGCTGCGGCGTTAAATGTAAATGCTTACCTATAAATACGGGGCTGGCTAATACATACACAAAAAATGCGGAAAAATTAGCGCCGCTGGCGATACAAAGCTTTGCGAATTCCGCATCGCCAAAAATGGTTTTATAGCTGGCTAGTACGTTTTTGCTCGATAACTTAAGCCGCTTTTCTGTTGGCATGGTTTCTGGCAAAAATGTGACCGCTGCCCACAAGCTTATTGCCGCATATACCGCTAAAAATATAAAAATTGCCTGCCAATGAAAGCCCAGCAACACCCCGCCAATAATGGGTGCGATGGCAGGCGCTATGCCAAATAACATTTGTATGGTCGCCATGACACGTTGCGCTTGCGCGCCTTCAAACAAATCGCGCACCATAGCGCGTGCAACCGTGTTACCCGCCCCGCCACTTGCGCCTTGTAGCGCTCTAAAAAACCATAAAGTTTCTACATTAGGCGCAAATGCACAGCCTATGCTGGCAAGTACAAAAATACTTAAGCCCCATTTAATCGTCGGAATACGGCCAATCGCGTCTGAAATCGCGCCATGCCAAAGCGTCATCGCTGCGTAAGGCAACAAATAAAAAGTGAGGCTTTGCTGAATTTGTACATCAGTTGCCACTAAATCTGCACCCAAAATGTGGAATGCGGGCAAATAGGTATCAATAGCAAATGGTGCAAGCGCAGCAAGGCTTGCAAGTGAGAATACTAAAATATTGGATTGGGGTTTCATTGAATAAGGATTATAACGCGGAAAAACATTCCTTCACCATTTCAGGGGGAAGGCAAGGATGGGGTAATTTTACATTCCCACCCTCTCTCTAGCCCTCTCCCTTCAAGGGAGAGAGGATTTTGGCTTATGGCAAGGCGTGAAACTCTTCTACCCGCTCTTTATCGCCCGCCACATATTTTTTGGAGTTTTTATCAGTTCTAAAAATAATGGGCTGCGATGCGATGACTGGGTTTTTAGAGTCTTCAATCGCTTTTTCAATCAAGTGATGGTTAGGTGAAAGTGAGCACACAGGGTCTGCGCTTTCTGCATCACCCGTCAGTAAAAATGCTTGGCAACGGCAACCTGCCAAGTCATTGTGTTTTTCTGGACAGGTTACACAAGGGCCTTTCATCCAGTCTGTTCCGCGATATTTATTGAACGCGGGACTTTCTTTCCAAGCATATTCTAAGCCATTCTCACGCACATTGGGGAACTGCATATTAGGCAATACACGGGCTGAGTGACATGGTAGTACATCGCCATTGGCAGTGACAATCATAAACACTTCACCCCAGCCATTCATGCATTTTTTTGGGCGATCACCAAAATAATCTGGCACCACAAAAAAGATTTTCATTTTGTTGCCTACTTTTTGGCGGAACTCATTGGTGATGCGTTCGGCTTCATCAATTTGTTCTTTGAGTGGCATCAGTTGACTGCGATTCACCAATGACCAGCCATAATATTGGGTATTCGCCAGCTCAATATAATCAGCGCCTAATGCTTCGGCCATTTCCAAAATTTCTTTCATATGGCCAATGTTGTAGCGGTGTATCACCACGTTCAATACCATCGGATAACCGTGATTTTTAATCATGGCGGCGACTTTTTTCTTGAGCTCAAACGTTTTAGTGTCGGTGATGAAATTGTTAATTTCTTCGGTAATATCATGCATTGAAAGCTGAATGTGATCTAAACCACCGTCTTTAAAGGCTTGAATGCGCTTTTCAGTCAGCCCAACGCCTGAGGTAATCAAATTACTGTAGTAACCGAGTTTTCTTGCTTCAATCACAATGTCTTCAATGTCATCACGTAACAAAGGCTCACCACCTGAAATACCCAGCTGGATCGCCCCCATTTTGCGCGCATCACGCAAGGCTTGTATCCATTGCTCGGTACTCAGTTCGTTTTGTGTGTGTTTATCGTAATCGGTCGGGTTATAGCAAAAAGCACAATGTAGCGGACAGCGATAAGTCACCTCAGCCAATAACCAAAGTGGCTGAGTTTGCGTGAGATTTGCCGCAACGCCATTATTCTTAGGTTGGCTCTGGGCTTGCGCATGCAACTCTTTTTGTACGACTGACTCACCTAGTGATGTTTGTGTCATTTTGCCACCTCAATATATATCTAGACCAGATATTTCAATACTGGTTTTAAGTCTAATTAACTTTCCGAATCCAAGCCTTACCATAGGCCATTTCAAACATACCGATAATGTCGGCTTCAATCCCCGCAGCGTCAGGAAATGCCGTCTTCAACTCAGCGACAACATCACCAACACTTGCTTTACCATCTACGCGTTTAATCACTTCACCCGCGCCGCCATGCAACTTCACCATCCCTTCAGGAAAAAGGATCACATAACTTTGCTGCGCCTCTTCCCATTGAAAACGGTGATGGTGTGCTAGCGCGTAAATGTCTGAATGTTGGATGTTATTTTCCATATGTGGTTCTTAATCAAAGTTAATAACAGGCTGGCGTAAATAATCGCGGCCTTCAGTTTTAATCTCTGTCGATGCCAACATAATCGAATCCGCTATCACCCAAAGTACATTGAGTTTAAATTGCAGAATATCCAGCGCTTTCATTTGCATCTCGCGCGAGGTACTAAAATAATCCAACGCCACGCTCAAGCCTTGTTCAACATCGCGCCTAGCTTCAGTGAGGCGTTTTTTAAAATAAGTTAGGCCTTCTTCTTTAATCCATGGATACATGGTTGGCCAAGAGCTAATGCGTTGTTGGTGTATATGTGGAGCAAACAGCTCGGTTAAACTTGAACATACTGATTCTTGCCAAGAGCGTTGTTTAGCAAAGTTAATGTAAGCATCCACCGCAAAACGCACGCCTGGGCTCACCATTTTTAAACTTGTCACCTCTTCGCGCGTTAAGCCTACAGCCGCACCTAGCTGAACCCATGCCTCAATACCACCTACCGTTTCGCCAACACCATCATGGTCAGTAATGCGCACTATCCATTGTTTGCGTACTTCTACATCTGGGCAATTAGAAAGAATGGCAGCATCTTTCATCGGTATTGCAATTTGGTAGTAAAAACGGTTTGCAACCC
>JANNOS010000162.1:0-8874 GCA_031399315.1 Methylophilaceae bacterium
CAAAAATTTGCGCCTGATTTTCAGCTGAAATACCTGCGCCATCGTCTAGTACTTCAAGTTGTATGAAGTCTTTTTCGTTTTGCACATTCACCTCAACCATACTGTGCTCGGGCAAAATTTGTATCGCATTCATCAATAAATTCATCATTACTTGCGTCATTTGATCTTTATCTGCGATGATTTCAATAGCAGCTACTTGATTAAAAATAAGTTGCACATTTTTAGCCTTGGCTTGGCTGGTTAATAATGCAATAGCGTTTGAAATCATTTCGATTAAATTAAAAGTGGCTAGCACCAAGGCGCGCGGTCGTGCCGCATCAATCAGACTCGAAACCAATTTATTCAGTCTTTCTGTCTCACTAATCACAAACCCGAGTACTTCGTGCCCCTCTTTTGAGAGCTTAGGCTCACGTAGTAACAAATCCGCAGAAGAGCGCAATATTCCAAGCGGTGTGCGCACTTCGTGGCTCATCGCGGCAGCCATTTCACCCACTACCGCTAGCTTGGCGGCACGTGTTAAATTGGCTTGAGACTTACTTAAGTCCTGCATCAGACTTTCAAACGCTTGCCCCAGTTCTTGCACTTCTGGTGGGCCCAATTTTGGCGTAGCGGCCAACTGATTTTGTTTAAAGCTACGCACAAACGCACTAAGTTTTGCCAATGGTTGTGTAATTGCCTGCGCAATAGGTGTCACCAGCAAAGCCGCCAGCAATAATGTACTCAATAATAACGCTAAGAAAACGTAGCCCAGCCGATGCACCGGCGCAACTGCAACTGAATGCAGTTTTTCGATGCGTACTTGCCAATTTTGTAAATTCAGCCTGTTACTCAAATGTGCACTCACACGCATTTCATAGCCCGCTTCTACCTTATCCCAATTAGGCGTTGCGGCGAGCAAATCATCATTGCTATCTAGCAAAACAGCGGCAGTAGGATTTTTTACCGCTTTGTTTAACAAATCTTGTATCACTTGCCAGTTGAATTCAGCAACTAACAGCCCGATAGTTTGATCAGAATTAACATCCTTAATCTCTTGAAAAATCTTTAAGCCATTTTGTTGAATGGGTGCAAAGCTTAACAATTTATTTGCTAATCGCACTTGAAACCATATCTGAGCAGTCGAAACTTGCTTACCAATACTACGGGCATCGCTACTAGCCACCACTACACCACTAGGATCTACCGCATTAATAGCGAGATAAACGTCCCCATAACTTGATTTTAATTCTTGCAAAAAAGTTGAAACACGCTTATCCACATCGCCAATTTTTATATCCTGCATCACTGCAAGTTGACTCCAGGAATGCACATTCTGCACACGCTCAAACATCACACGCTCAATGTCATTCGCCACTGTTTCACTCAGTGTTTGCATGTCGTGGGTAATTTCTTTTTTTAAGGCTTCTCTTGCTTGATAAAAGCTTAAAAAACTCACCAACATGGCAGGCAACAAGCCTGCCAGCAAAAATGCCAGCAATAAAAGCTGACGAATAGATAGACGTTTAATCAAGCTGATGACTGGGAGTTATGAGACAATTATTGCCTGTTAAAAATGCTGCCCGTGTATGACACACAAATAATGCAGTAGTGGAGCGCGATATGCAGAAATTTTTTATTTTCATGATGAGTAGTCTAGCCTTGAGTGCTGTGCTGTGCAAGCCTGTATTCGCTGATGAAGCAACAAGCTGGACAGATAATTTTAAATTAGGCGGCTACTCTAGCGCGGGCATCATCCTGCATCGCGATCAAGAAGCGGAAGCCGCGATTAACGAAATTAGTTTAATCCTCACTTGGCAAAATGACAGCCGTTTAAGCTTCTTTGGCGAGCTTGAATTAGAGCGCCCACTGGCCTGGAATGACAGCGATAAATTTAGCCATAGAGAAAGTCATCTAGATTTAGAACGGCTATATTTCGATTACAACTTATCTGAAAAAATGAACTTTCGCGCAGGCCGTTTTTTCACCCCCAATAGCCGTTGGAACTTGCTTCATGCACCGCCGCTTGTGTGGACAAGCTCGGAACCACTCACAGTTTCTGAGTTATTTCCTGAGGGTACTAACGGCATTATGCTGTATGGCGCACTACCATTAAATAACGGCGCACTAGAGTACCAAGTGTTTGGTGAGTTGCTGGAAGACCAAGAGCAGGAGGAGGACGAACTAAAGTTCGAGCATGTACGTGGTGCTCGATTAAGCTATAAAAATCAATCTGAGCTGGGCTTGTCGCTACTATCATTTCGTGAAGAGAGTATCAACTCTGCCAGCTACCGCATGTTGGGCTTAGATTTTATTACCCATGTAAAAGAAATTGAAATTAGTGGCGAGGCCTTTCAACGCTTTAATACTAAAAACAAAGATGGTGGTAGCGGCGCGTATTTACAAACTGCCGTACCACTTAACTCTGTTGGGTTAAATGATTGGTATTGGATTACGCGTCTAGAAACACTGCAACGCCCTGATGAAAGCTCTACAGAGCGTTGGTTACTTGGCGCAACATGGCGCGTTAAGCCGACACAATTATTAAAACTCGAATTTACGGGCGGCAGTAAAGAGCAAACCGAGTCGCCGCGCGGATTTTCAGCTTCATTTGCACTGTTTTTCTAATGCGTAAATTTTTTATTTTTACAGCATTCTTGTGCGTCATACAAATGACGCCTACTTTAGTGGCGAGCGCTTTGGCTAATGAATCCATTATTGCAGTCATTGTTGCCAGCAATCAAAGTATTGACGACCTAAAATTAGCGCCCAACCAACTCAGCCTGATTTATTGGCGTAAACAACTTTATTGGCCAAAAGGGCTACGCATCAAACCCGTTAATTTAAGTACAGCGAATCCCTTAAGACAACAATTTTCGCAAACAATATTAGGTGGCCTGCCAAAAACACAAATTGATTACTGGAACGGCCAGTACTTTAACGGTGTGTTACCGCCGTATACAGTCAACTCAGAAGAAGCGGTAATACGCTTTGTAGCACAAACTAACGGAGCTATTGGATATGTGCAAGCTTGCCTTGTAGATGAACGCGTAAAAGCGGTCATTTGGTTGATGCCAAACCGCAACGTTTTGTCTGAAAAACCCACACTAAACTGCACTAAGTAAAGGTTTGATTGGTTGGCGATTATTTTTTTGCAATCACAAACAAGCCTGCAATAATCAACAATGCGCCTAGCAATATGCGTAATGTAATAGCTTCTTTAAGTAGCCACCAGGCCAATAACATTGCAATCACTACACTGCCTTTGTCTATCAACGCCACAGTTGCCACATCACCCACTTTTAACGCTTTGTAATAAAAAATCCAAGAGCCAGCAGTTGTCAGCGCTGAAACTGCTAGCCAAATATAATTAACCTTTTGCAGCGACTTAACCTCATTAGGTGACACTGCCAATGCCGAAAAAACCAATACAAAGGCACAGACAAATAAGGTGCGAATAGTGAGCCCCAACTCTGCTGAAATACCTGCCAATCCTTGTTTAGCAACTACAGAGGTAAAGCCTGCAAATACTGCAGAAACGATTGCATAGATAACCCAACGCTCCATAAACCTCTTTCAGAAAAACACTCACTGCAAGTATTTACGATATGCCTCGTAACACATAAACCATAGCGAGTACACGGTGATTCTTCCCCAAAAATCAACAAATATAATCATATCGGGCGTATTACTAATTTTGTCAAAATACGCCATTAATAGAAAAAATGGAATATTTAGTGAAATTAAAATTACTACGCTATTTCTTAGCACTTTATTAGGCGATATGTATTTTAAATACAGGGCAAAACCTATAAACCATAATGAATAAACAGTAAAACGACCCCAAAAATCAATAAATACTGCCGATTTTGCGTCTGTACTTAACAAGTGGAAATAAGCCATCACTAAAAAAATGGCAGTATTTGCTACCACCAAGAACGCTAAGAAGTTTTTTAGCTTTTTATATTTCACTACTGCCATTTATATTCCTTTATAAATCTTAATTATTAATGCGCGTTAATTTTGGCCGCGCGCTGCGGAAAAAACATAATGCAAACAATGATGATAATAAGTAACGTTGCCGATGCGCCATATCGACTTAAAGCAAGCCCGCCATCGGCAATAGGCTTATCAAGAAAATCACCTACAACTGCCCCAAGTGGTCGCGTCACGATAAATGCTGTCCAAAAAAGTAAGGTTTTAGATAAGTTTGTAAAATAGTGTGCACCAACTATAGCCACTAACATGCCACCAAAAATAAGCGCCGCGCCTAAATAGCCCAGCCCGGCCGTATCTGCTGTCCAATCACCCAGCGCTGTGCCCAAGGTTTGTGAAAACATGATAGTAACCCAATAAAATAGCTCCGCTTTTGGTGAGCTTAGCGCGTTTACAGAAACCGAACCTAGCGTTTTGTACCAAACGGCTAAAGATGCCATCAACAAAATAAACAGCAGCATAGAGCCGCCTGTGTAGTCAATACCAAGCGAGCGAGTGGCAAAATCTGCCAGCGTGGTACCAACAGTAGTTGTAGCAATAATGGTTGTCCAATATAAATAAGGATGAAATTGTTTAGCTTTGATTTGTGCGCTAACTGCAACAAAGAAAATGCCTGCAAATATCAAGGTACTCAGCAAATAACCTAGATTCATCGACATGGATACAGCGTCACCCGCAGTTTCACCGAGTGTTGTGGCCAAAATTTTGATTACCCAAAAAATGAGGGTTAACTCTGGTACTTTACTTAAGGCATTATTTTGATTCATGACTATTTTTTCTAGTTAGCATTACTTGTAAATGTTTGATTTTGCATCAACATGTCTTTTTGGGCTGCACACATTTTTGCATCTATTTCAAACGCGACTAGCAAGCTACAAAAAACGTCATCATGGCTCAATGGATAATCTTTGTAGGGCATTAGTTGCTCTTTTTTATAATCAAAATTCTTGCCCATCCAAACAATGGCTGGCACGTGGGTTTGCTCTTTTGGTGCGACTAGATATGGCGCGGCATGCAAGTAAAAACCACTTTCGCCAAGTGATTCACCATGATCGCTCACATACAACATCGCAGTGGCATGGCTATCATCGTATTTCTTCAGCAAATCAATCACGTTAGATAAAAAATAATCGGTATACAAAATCGCGTTATCGTAGCTGTTGTCGATTTCAACTTGGCTACAATCTCGCAATTCGCCCGTCATGCACATGGGCTTAAATTTCTCAAACTCTTTCGGGTAACGTCGGTAATATTCGGGGCCGTGGTTGCCCATTTGGTGCAGCACAATTAAAATATCTTTGCCTTTTCTGGCCGCAATGTATTTATCTAAACCACTTAACATACCAATATCGCGGCATTCGCCTTCACACACTGGATTAAGTGTTGGGCTTTTAAAATCCTCGTACTTCATTCGTGTCGCCACGCCTTTTGAATCAGAATTATTATCGCGCCATAAAATTTGCACGCCGTGGTCAAACAATACATCTAGGACGTTTTCTTGGTTTAAAGCTGTCTCTTTGTCATAACCTTTTCTGCCCAAAGATGAAAACATACACGGCACAGAAACGCTGGTAGACGTACCGCAAGAACTTACATTGCTTAGGCTCACTACATTTTGTTTAGCTAATAAGGGGTTGGTTTCTCGCGCATAACCATTTAATGAAAAGCGATCTGCACGTGCAGTTTCGCCAACAACCATAATCATCAGTTCTGTTCTTTTTACTGGCCCCACCATTTTGGCATCTTGCGCAAGCTGCTTTAAGGGCGATGCTTTTGCTATGCTAATTTGCTGCGTTACATACTTAATCACCGAATAAACGGTGTAGGTGGGGTTGGCATAAAAACGCGTAATTTTATGTTCGCGCCAAAACGAGGCATAGCCTGCTGTAAATGGCGCAATGAGTACAAATAGTGACAATACCAACATACCTAACAACTTCAACCTAGATTTAAATTCCACACCTGTATTTTCAGATTTTGGAAAGTACTTAATCACCAACCAAGCGGGAATAAGACCAAATACAATGGTTCTAAGCAATAAACTGAAGCTTAACAAACCAGCAAACTCTTGCGAGTTGGTTTGGATGATGTTGTCTATCATCACCACATCTACAATCACACCAAACTTATCCATATAATATGCCGCTTGTGAGGCGATGATTAAAAACAGCGCTAAAATCCAGCGTGTCGCTTTGCCGTGGCTAATGGTCAAAAAGAAAAGGCTACAAAGTATGCTAAAAAATGCCGCCAGCGACAACAAAAATGGCAAATTGTGCAAACTAAGCGGATAAATTTCTAAAATTCTGCTAAAAAGCGAAAAATTACCTGTGAGCATAATAAAGCCGACCACCAGCAAAATAGCGCGTGTTTGGCTACTTACGCGCGGAAAAAATTTAAGTAAATTATTTGGTAATGCAAACGTCATTTATTTTTCTCGATTAGTATTTTTAGTGTGAAAAGTGTGAACAAAACCGCCCAAACCAACCAAGCTGTCCACAGGTTGTGTGATAAAAAATGCTCGCCGCGCATCATTTGCGCCCAGCTCATGCTAAAACCCAGCATCAAAGCCAGCGCCAACATCGAGCCAGCGAATTTAGGTTTTGTATCACGAAACGCAAAGTAAAACGCCATTAGCGCAAAGCCGCCACTGGCGTGGCCGCCAGGAAAGCAATGGCCTGCTGCAACGCCTGCGGGTAAATGCTCAAACAAACCTAATAAAGGTAAATTTCCACCATACATTATTAAATCTTTAGGGCAGCCGTGCATACTGATGCTTTTAAAAAACGAAACCGCACTGGTTGAAACCGCCATGCCAATAAATGCCCAAATAAATTGCTTTTGATGATTACCAATAAATTTATTTAAAATAGTCACTCTGGAAGCCGCATGGCCATTAGTTTGAATTATGGTGGGTTTCAGGCCCGCTAGTAATGAGGCAATTGCGACAAATATCATGCAATATTTCAAGCCTGTATGCATGAATTGTTCTAAAAATACTTGATGTTTTAACGGAAAACTGTGCGTTGCAGCATCAAAATATGGGGCAATCAAGTAGGTATCTAAACCCGTTTTAGGATAAATAAACAGCAGGAAATACGTACTTAACAACAAACCAACAATTTGTTGTGGATAAAAAAATTCGCCAACATTTGAGCGTAAAGTTTGATTTAAAGACGACATTTGCAAACACTTTTTAGTTTTAATGACTGAAGTTATACGCAAAACAAGTGCCAAGTTGGCGATTAAATTTAAAGGGTTTGCTAATGCCTTGCTTTGTATGGCTTTATTGAACTTGCTGACGAAAAAATTGATTCTGCACCCGATTTAAAACCCTGCAAATTTTGCATGAATTAAATTTTAATTCTGCAAAAAATACAGGGTTTTTTATACTTCAAACAAATAACAGTCTGAATTTGTTAAACTTTTTTTATGGCACAAGGTTTGCGTATATCTTGTGAGTAAACCTATTTGGATGAAAATTATGCTTGATTACAGCCCCCACTATCAACCCACCTACCAAGCAGAGGCCGCCTATCAACTGAGGGAGCTTGTAATGACCAAACGCTATGCACTCAGTGAAATCACTGCAAGCACCGTCAATATCGGTGACCCTGCGCGCGCCGAAGTTGAAGCGTTTATACATGACGTGTTTAAACGTGCTTATGATGCAGAAATCACCAACTTTATGCCTCAGCTTGTTGCCTTGCGCGATAGCAACGGCGTACTGATGGCGGCATTCGGCTGGAAAAAGGCCAGTGCAGGCACTCTATTTTTAGAACAATATTTAGATGAGCCAATTGAATCTCTCATTTCGAAAAAACTAGCCAAAAAAATCTCACGCGATGAAATCACCAAAATTGGTAATTTGGCAGTAGCGAACCCGCGTAATGCTGGCGTACTCATCGCGCACGTGATTCAACATGGCCTTGATATTGGTATTGAATGGTGCGTGGCAACTGCCCATCACAGCCTACAAAATGGGTTGATTAAAGGTGGGCGCGATGTTTACCCGTTATTTCCTGCCGATAAAAGCAGATTGTCATTACAAGAGCAAGCCAAGTGGGGCAGTTATTACGATCGGATGCCACAAGTGATTGCGATTCGGGGCGTTGTTGAATAAAGTCAGATTTACTTTATGTTAATACCAATACTTGAAAAACATGCCTCTGTAAGGCGCATGGATATTGCCTTGCAGGGCATCGATAATGCCTTATCTTATGCTGATTTATGGGCAGAAATCAGTCGCGTCCGCGAGCATTTTAGCGAGCCGTCGCAACCAGTTATCAGTCTAGCGATGGAAAATCACCCGGCATGGGTGGTAGCAGATTTAGCAGCAATGGCAAGCAATACCCCTTTGGTGCCATTGCCGCTTTTTTTTAGCGATAGCCAGTTGTTGCACGCCATGCTAGATGCTGGGGTAACCACACTGTTGACGGATCAACCCGAGCGATTTAGCCAAATTTTAGGCGATTTTATCTTCCAAAAAAGCACGCTTATCATCGCGGGCAAACGGTTGATGCAATACGATGTGCGCATACCCACTAAAAACTTACCAGCTCACACAGCCAAAATCACCTACACATCAGGCACCACAGGCAACCCAAAAGGCGTGTGTTTAAGCACAGAAGCCATGTTGAATGTTGCACAATCTATTGCCCAGCAAGCCAACGTTCATAACGGTTATAGGCATTTATGCATTTTGCCGCTTTCTACATTGCTGGCAAATGTTGCAGGGGTGTATGCAAGTTTGCTGGCTGGCGTAACCGTATATGTATTACCAAGCGACAAAACTGGTTTAAGCGGCAGTCAGTTAAACATTAAAAAATTACACAGCGCTTTGCTACAAACCCAAGCCAATACAGCGATTTTAATCCCTGAACTACTTAGCGCTCTAATTTCGGC
>JANNOS010000040.1:0-2052 GCA_031399315.1 Methylophilaceae bacterium
TGCAATAAATTATGCTGATGCTAGTTTAGCTAAACATGTTTTAGGCTGGGTGGCAGAGCGTAATCTAGAAGAAATGTGTGCCGATGCATGGAAGTGGCAATCGACCAACCCCAGCGGATACAGTAAAACAGTTTAAGAGTAGTGTCAGCCAAAAGACTAACTTAAAGTTAACAAAAAAAGGGCTGATTCACTTAAGAATCAGCCCGAGGGAGAAGCAAATTTATTTTGGGAATAACTATTTTTGTTTACGGCGACGCGCCACAGCGCCTAGCATACCGAGGCCAGCCATCATCATTGCGTAGGTTTCTGGTTCTGGCACTGGTACAACAGCGCTAATCTGAATCAAACGATCTACACCATCTGTAGGGTGCTGAATGTTAACATAGGCTTTGTTTGGATCGTTTTTGTCGAAATACAGACCAGTAAACTCTGAACCAGGTGTGCCGTTAGAAGCCCAACGTTGAAGGCCTTCGCCAGTATCACTTAAGTCGCCGTCATGGTTCAAGTCTTTAGCAAACCAAATATCATTATCAACAGCCCCATTACGATCTTCAACAATGTAAACGTTGCCTTCTGCGTCAATTGCAATATTGTCTGGACTTGTAAACTCTGTAGAACCTACTGCAGCATTAGTAGCTAAATTCAAAGTTGCAGTGCTTGCGAATAGGCTAGATGTGTTGGTAGCAAGGTTAAATGCAAATACTTCATTCGTGGTGGTGGTAGCGAAGTATAGAATTTCTTCACCAATGGCATTTTTACTAATTTCTGCGTCTTCAGGGCGTTGGTAATTACTTGCTAAAATAGTGTTTGCTGATACGCGACCATCAATAGTGCCATCACCCAGTACGGTAGATACGCCAGCAAGTGCACCACCAGTAGCGTCTGTGATTGCCTGCCAAACAATGTTACCTGTTGCGCTGACGTTATTATTGCCACCATTCACTACTGCAGCAAATGTTTGGCCTGCAGCAAAGTAGTCGTTACCGTTAGTTGCATTTGCGTTGGCAGAGGTGTACTTGTAAATAGAGCCACCGTTTTGCTCATCAATAAAGTACATATTTTTTAAAGTATCAAAAGCTAAACCTTCATGAGATACACGTGGAATAATACTGCGTTGAATGAATGTGCCAGTGTTTGCTGTAGCTGTTGTTGGGTTGGTTACTTCAAACAAGCGACCTTTAGTGCTGCCTGTACCCCATGATTCTTCAGCAGTTAAATAACTACCCCATGGTGTGGTACGTGAAGCATCGCCAGCAACAAAACCGCTTGTACCAGGAGCAACAATGGTCACGGTGCGAGTGTTGTAGTTAGGGTCTAATAGGTCAACACGTTGAACGCCACCAGTGCCAGTTTCAAATGGCATAAATAAATAACGGCCAGTAGCATCAGCATCAATCATGTCCCAGCTGCCTGAGTTAGAGCCTGGTGCTAATAGGTTTTGAGTTGCACGGTCAGCGATAGTCACTTGGCTAAAGTTTGGGCTAGATAAAAGAATGGGTGTGGCAGCAGGCAATGCGCTAGTTTGTGAGCTAGTCAAGGCAGTAAAATTGTCAAACTCAGTGTTTGCAGCATAGGCATGGCTTGCACAGGCAAGGGCTATGGCGAGCGAAATCTTTCTTAACATCATTTTGGATTCTCCATGTATTTTATAAAAATTTATTTAGTTATAGCTAGTTCACTACGATGCTGAGCTTGTTTCGATACTGAATTCACTTCAAAACTGAGCTCACTTTGATACTGAACTATAAACAGACTATAAACTTTGAGAATGACAATAGAATATTAAAATCGAATCAAAAAATAGTCCAATTAGACTACCTTTTGTGAATGTTCTAGGTTTTATCTTGATAAAAAGGCGCTTTTAATAAAAGATCTTTTTCTGAATATAATCTGATAATGTCAGAAGTAGCAATTGCGCCAATTCCAATGGTCTCGAAATCAATCTCACAAGTTGAATTTAAAAAATCACACGCAGAAAAATCGGAAGCTTGATTTCGTAATTCACGCAATCTAGTTAAAAGTTTCATTTTTAATTTCCCGTTACGAAAATCA
>JANNOS010000058.1:0-2432 GCA_031399315.1 Methylophilaceae bacterium
CGTAGTTTTTGCAAATGCTCTATTAATTCGTAGTATCTTGGGTTGGTTTCACGCGTCACCACTTGCGCGCGCGCGGTACCATCTTCATGCACCACTTCGGGAATACGCGCATTCCATGCAGGATTGACGTCAAAGGTAAACGTCATATACGGTGCAGGGTGATTCGTTTGTAGAATATCTTCAGCCACCGTATCTAACATACTCGGGCAAAATGGGCGCCAGCGTTCGCGATATTTAATTTGTGCGTTAATCCGGTCGGCCACGCCAGGATAACTTGGGTCACCCAAAATACTGCGGCAGCCAAGTGAGCGTGGGCCAAACTCCATGCGACCTTGGAACCACGCCAATGGATTACCTGCAGCTAGCAATTCAGCCGCTTTTTGTGGGAAATTTTCAACCTTTGTGAAAATTGGCTTATTTGGATGCGCCTCACAGGCTGCCACACATTCCGCACTGGTAAAACTTGGGCCTAAGTAAGCATGCTGCATTTTGTAGATAGTTTCACCTGCCAAATGTGCAGCGTAAGTGGCTGCTCCCAAACTGGTACCGTTATCGCCAGAAGCGGGCTGCACAAATAGCTCTTTTACATGCGGCATGGCGATAATGCGTTGATTTAATTTAACATTGAGCGCAACACCACCCGCCATGGCCACCTTGCCCGTTTCTTTGATGATATCGCCCAAATAATAGTCAATCATTTGCAGGGCAAGGTCTTCTAAGAGTTTTTGCACACTGGCAGCATAGTGAATATACGGATCGTCAATTTCATCACCACTGCGTTTTGGCCCGAGCCAGTCGATGAGTTTTTGCGTAAAGTAAAAACCTTTTCCATTCTCTTTATAACGGCGCAAACCAACGACATTCACGTAATCTGTATTCACAATCAACTCGCCATTTTCAAACTTGGCTAAACGGCTAAAATCGTATTTACTGGCGTCGCCAAATGGCGCCATGCCCATCACTTTAAATTCACCATCCAGCATATCAAAGCCCAAAAATTCGGTAATGGCGCCGTATAAACCGCCAAGCGAATCAGGGTCGTAAAACTCTTTTATTTTGTGGATTTTTCCATGCTCGCCATAGCCAAAAAAGGTGGTGGCGTACTCGCCTTTACCATCGATACCGACAATGGCCGTTTTTTCAGCAAATCCGCTTAAATGGTAAGCACTGGAGGCATGCGCCAAATGGTGCTCAACTGGCACAAACTTGGCTTTAGTTAAACCCAGTTCTTGCATCAACTTCAATGACTTATCACGGTTGCGGCGAAAGCGGCGGTTGCCATTAAATATAGCGTCCAAAGCGCGATCTGGCGCATACCAATAGCGTTTGGCATAATGCCAGCGCGCGTTGCTAGACAGGGGAATTTCGCCATATGGAAACGCCACAATATCCACTTGCTCAGGCTTGATACCTGCTTGTTTTAAACAGAACTTTGCTGCTTCGTAAGGAAATTTATTTTTGGCGTGTTTATCGCGAATAAAGCGCTCTTCTTCTGCCGCTGCAATAATTTTTCCATCAATTAAAATTGCGGCCGAGGCATCATGCCCGAGCGCGCCAGATAAGCCTAATACAATCATACTAATACCATCATTTAGTCATTCTTTATTGGTTGCAATGCCTGCTTTAATCAGCATTGAGTCATCGGGGTATACGACTTTAAATGTCTTTACAAACGCATTATACAGGGCATTATCGCGTGGTTGATTTGAAGCGTGCCAATTTTGCATAAACCGTTGCAAGTCGCGCACATGGGTATCTAAATTGCTTTTGCGATGCTGCCGCATACTATCCAAATCAATCAGTACAGGCTGCGTGCCCTGCATTTTGATGTTAGTGGCTTTCATATCGCCATGCGAGATTTGCAGCAAATAAAGCTTGTAAAAAAGCGTCACAATATTCTTTACCGCCATAGAGCGCTGAGATTTGTTTTGATTTTGGGCAAAATATTCTATTACATCTGGCAAGTCTAAGTATTCCGCCAGAAAAAACGCCTTACCGCGAAAACCAAAAGTGCGTTGCTCATAGAGGGCAATCGGCTTGGCGGTGGCAATCTCTAAAATGGAGAGTCGGTGTGCATTGGCCCAAGAAGCTGCAGCACGACTAGGCCGAAATGCACGGCTGAGGCCATGCCAAAAACTCTTAATGTTGTAACGTTTAACGACTATTTTTTTATTGTCAATTGCTGCAAGCGCTACCGTACACGTATTGCCATTTTTCAGCAGATTACTAGGCTGTATCAAAGCCTCTAATTCGGCCATATTTTTAGGTAAGTTTATATTGGCATTGCTGGAAGCCGCATAGAATAAGCCTTTCAGGCCAGTGATATTTTCACGCACTTGCACGTCGGTACAAGTGCGAAATACTTTTTTATCTGCGTAACTACTCACTACTTTTTGACGGTGTGCGCTAGCCATTGCTTTAACCAATACCGC
>JANNOS010000068.1:0-14147 GCA_031399315.1 Methylophilaceae bacterium
CAGTAAAAAAGGCGCTTGGTTACAAGTTAAAAGCAAAAAGACTACGGGCTGGGTACGTTTGCTTTCAGTCAAACGCGGCAGCTCGACTTCCAATCAAAGCGCCAGCGGTAGCAGCGTAGCAGATATCGCTAGCGGCCGCACTGGCACTGGCAAAGTGGTCTCGACTACGGGCATTCGCGGTTTGAGCGCAGAAGAATTAAAAGCCGCCAAATTTAACGAAGAAGAGATGAAAAAAATGGAAAGCTATCAAACTTCTACTAGTGACGCGCAAAGCTTCGCCAGCACGGGCGGCCTAAGCGCCACGAAAATGGCGTATTTGAAAGGAGCCCAAAAATGAAGCCAATCGCCATGAATAAGTGTTTAATTTCATTATTTTTATCAACAGGCCTAATGACTTTGAATGCGCAAGCGTTTGATTTAGGTAAAGAATTAGAAAATGCCGCCAAACAGAAGATTGAAGAAGTAAAAAATGGTGGCGAAACGCAAGCAGAAACGCCCGCGAAACCTGCTCCAGAAGCCAATACTGGTGCGGCTCCCAACCCTGCCCCTGAAGCTGCTGTTGAGCCTGAAGTAAAAGAGTTCAACTGGAAAAAACCCAGTAAAGAAGAAGAAGTCGCGCTGGGTCGCGAAATCACAGGCAGCATTTTGGGCGCAGCGCCTTTGGTGAAAGACGAAGCGCTACAACAATACGTCAACAAAGTCGGTCGCTGGGTTGCTTCGCAATCTGAGCGTTCCGATTTACCATGGAAATTCGGCGTGATTGAAAGCAACGATTTAAACGCCTTTGCCGCACCAGGTGGCTACGTGCTCATCACCAAAGGTTTGTACCAAAAGCTAGTTAACGAAGCGCAGCTGGCTGGCGTGCTTGGCCACGAGATTTCACACGTGGTGAAAAAACATCAACTTAAAGTGCTACAAAAGCAGCAATTGTTAAATATTGGCGCGGGGAAATTAAGCGATTTATTGGGTAAAAATGACAAGCTCGCCAAAAAAGCATTGAGTAGCGGTGCGGAAATTAGCGCGCGTGGACTAGATAAAGATGCTGAATTTGAAGCCGACCGCATGGGCTTGGTGTTAGCCACCCGTGCGGGTTACGAGGCATTTGGCTTGTCAGAGGTGTTGCAAACGATAGGTCATACCAGCAAAAATGATAGTAGTGTGGCGCTACTTTTTAAAACGCATCCGTCGCCAGATGAGCGTTTAACCAAATTAGGCGACAGTGTTGGCGTCAGTTTAGATAAAGTAAAAGCTGGAAAGACGTTAGAAAACAGATTGTATCAATTGAAATAACACATTTTTATATACTCTGTAATCCGCATGGATATTGGCTTGCAGATCATATAAATTAGACATACAATTCAGTATAAAAATACTAAACTAAATCTCGTTCACGCAACTCTCTTTTGACATAAGCATAATAAATAGGCGCGGCTACAATGCCCGCAATGCCAAAAATCGCCTCCATCAGCAACATGGTAATCAGTAGCTCCCAGGCATAGGCGCGAATTTGGCCGCCAACAATACGTGCGTTTAAGAAGTATTCGAATTTGTGAATAATCACTAAATACGCCAGAGAACCAATGGCCACAGCAAGTGAATGACTCATACTGACTATTACAATGATGGTATTTGAAATTAAGTTGCCTACAACCGGAATCAGGCCAACCACAAAAGTAATGGCAATCATGGTTTTCACCAACGGTAACTGCACCCCTAGTAACGGCAATAGCACTGCTAAATATACACCCGTAAAAAATGCATTGATAGCCGCAATGCGTACTTGCGCAAACACTACACGCCTAAAAGAGCCACCAAATATGTCCGCACGCTGCGCTAGCGCACGTGCAAACGGTTTATATGCATCGTCTTTCATGGCATCACGCAGTGCAATCATGCTACCCACAATCATGCCAATGAGTATATGCGCGGTTGCCCGTCCAGCTTCTTTACCGACTATTTGTAAGGCATCTGCATTTTCACGCAACCAAACGGCTGACTGCTCTTTAAAAGCAATCGCATCACGCGGCAAATACTCCAAAATCCAAGCTGGAAGCACTTTGCGCGAGTCTTCGATAATTTGTGCCATTCTAGCCAAAAGCTCAGTAACGCTGCCTGCATCAGATCTTAAAAATGCAACTAAGCCTGCCCCAGCCAAAGTGAGCAAGCCCACAATAATGGTTGCCAGCAAGGCAATTGCGATTATTTTAGCGCGCGGGCCTGGGAATTTTTGCTCGATGTAAGGCGTTAAGATATGTATAAGTTCGTATACCAACAAGCCAGCCAACAGCGCCGGCAATAAGTGGTATATCAACACCAACACCATTGCCAAACCAACCAGTATCCAAGCTGCGATATCGTGTTTATTTACGAGCTTATTTGCTATTTTACTTGTCATTAATATAATCTTTTATTAACTAAATCTACTCATGAAGGCGCTGCTTTCAGCCACGGGTAAGCACACTTTAACATGCACCGCACTATCAAAACTTTTATCCAGTAACTTTCCTTTTAATTGTGAGAGTGTACGCGTTAACTCATCCATACGATTGTATTGAATCGTCAGTTTTAATTCTAGCATCTCGATAAATGGTACTATTTCCGCGGCTTCAAGCGCCATTTTAGCAGTGCCGCCATAGGCGCGCGCTAAGCCGCCTGTGCCCAAGTTAACACCGCCATAATAGCGGATGACGCCCACGCACACATTTATAAGATTACGGCCTTCCAGCATTTGCAATATAGGCTTACCTGCCGTGCCGCTGGGTTCACCAGCATCTGAAAACCTCGGAATAACGCCTTCTGTTGTTTTAACTCGATAAGCATAAGCTAAATGGCTAGCCGATTGATGCTGGCTGGCGATGACGCGCAGAAAAGCGCCTACATGCTGTTCCGTTTCACATTGTGCTGCCCATGCGTAAAAGCGCGATTTAGTAATGGTTTGTTCGGCAACACCCGTTTTATCTATTGTAAACACTTACGATAAGCCCACAATGTTGCCGTCGCCATTCACGCCGATACGTTCACTGGCTGGCGCTTTTGGCAAGCCTGGCATCGTCATTATTTTGCCACAAATTGCTACGATAAACCCCGCACCACGCGACAAGCGTAAATCATTCACATGTAGCGTATGTCCAGTTGGCGCGCCACGTAAGGTTGGGTCGGATGAAAATGAATACTGTGTTTTGGCGATGCAAATTGGAAAATGTGCGTAGTCTTTTTCCATAATCGCAAGCTTCTCAACAGCACTTTCACTCAATTCCACTTTGGCAGAGCCGTAAATCTTTTTTGCGATGGTTTCCAATTTTTCGCGCAAAAGCATTGCATCTGGATATAGCAATTTGAATTTCGATTGATTTTGCGCCAACACACGCACCACTTCATGCGCCAACTCCGTCGCACCCGCACCACCATTTGCCCAATGTTTACAGACAATCGCTTTAGCGCCCAGCTGTTCAACCGCTATTTTTAGTGCGTCAATTTCAGCTTGCGTATCATTGTAAAAGTGGTTAATGGCCACAATCACTTGCAACCCAAAAATCTCATGCAAATTATGAATATGTTGTTTTAAATTGCTCATTCCCTTGTTTAAAAAATCAAGGTATAAAAAATTAATATCTTCTTGATTTAAATCAGCAAGCTCGCAACCACCGTGATATTTTAGCGCACGCACCGTAGCTACAATGACCACCACATCTGGCTGCAAGTCGGCTTTGCGACATTTAATATCCATAAATTTTTCCGCACCCAAATCTGCACCAAACCCCGCTTCTGTCACTACATAATCTGCCAACTTTAAAGCGGTTTTAGTCGCGATGACAGAGTTACAACCATGCGCAATATTGGCAAATGGTCCGCCATGAATAATCGCTGGCGTATGCTCCAAAGTTTGTACTAAATTGGGTTGAAAAGCATCTTTCAACAAAGCCGTCATTGCGCCTTCTGCTTGCAAATCGCTCGCCAATATTGGCTTGCCAGCCCTATCGGTCGCCACTTGAATATTACCTAGCCGTGTTTTTAAATCACTTAAATTTTCAGCCAAACAAAAAATTGCCATCACTTCACTGGCCACAGTAATATCAAAACCTGTGTCGTATTCAAAATCTTGATTTAACGTAATTTTTCGTAGTGCACGATCATTCATATCTATGCAGCGTCGCCAAGAAATAGCATTGATATTCAATGCATTACCATGGTGTACATGATTATCTATTAATGCTGCAAGCAGATTATTGGCAGCAGTAATCGCGTGAAAATCGCCTGTAAAATGGAGATTGATATTCTCCATTGGCACGACTTGCGCGTAGCCACCACCCGTCGCGCCACCTTTGATGCCAAATACTGGACCAAGTGACGGCTCGCGGATGCACACGATGGCTTTTTTACCCACTTTATTTAAAGCATCCGCCAGCCCAATCGTGGTGGTGGTTTTGCCTTCGCCCGCAGGGGTTGGGCTGATGGCGGTGACAAGTATTAATTTCCCGTTGGATTTTTCTTGCAATTTACTCAAGCAACTTGCGCTTAATTTGGCGACTGTATGGCCGTAGGGAATTAAATCCTCAGAAGAAATGTTAAGTCTTTTGGCGACATCAGAAATGGCTTGCAGCTTGGCGGCTTGGGCGATTTCGATGTCAGATAGCATATTATTTACGACCCATGCTGCCTAAAATACCGCGTAAAAGCCTGCCAGCGAGTCCAGACGTCGCCGCGCGCCTAGCAGTTTTAGCAAGCTTTTCTGCGTCAGAATCCGACTCTCTCACTCGCCCGCCACTTAAAACGTCAATCCAATCAAACCCTTCGGCTTCGGGCTTCGCAGGTTCAGTTTGCGAGTTCGTCGGGTCCGCCGTAGCATTAGTTTCTATCACACGCTTTTTAAGTATTTCATACGCAGATTCCCTATCTACTTGCTTCTCGTAAAAGCCGCGCACTAGCGAATTGTTAATGACTGCCGCACGCTCTGCGTCTGTCGCCATGCCAATGCGGCTTTGCGGCGGGCAGACAAATGCACGCTCCACTGGCGTTGGCACGCCCTTCTCATCTAAAAATGACACCAGCGCTTCACCCACGCCCAGTTCGGTTATCGCCGTTGCTACATTCACTTTCGGGTTGACTCTAAAAGTTTCGGCCGCAGATTTCACCGCTTTTTGGTCACGCGGTGTAAATGCCCGTAAAGCATGTTGCACGCGGTTACCCAGCTGTCCAAGCACAATATCTGGAATGTCCAGCGGGTTTTGGCTGACAAAATACACTCCTACGCCTTTAGAACGAATGAGCCGCACTACTTGCTCGATTTTAGTCAACAACGCTTGTGGCGCATCAGTAAACAGCAAATGCGCTTCATCGAAGAAAAACACCAATTTTGGTTTTTCTAAATCGCCGACTTCTGGCAACTTTTCAAACAGCTCGGAAAGTAGCCATAGCAACAACGTTGCATAAACGCGCGGCGAGTTAAATAACTGATCAGAAGCCAAAATATTAACGACACCACGGCCTTGACTATCGGTTTGCATCATGTCGTCTAAATTAAGCGCAGGCTCACCAAATAATTGGTCGCCGCCTTCGGTTTCCAACTGCAACAATGCGCGCTGTAGCGCGCCAACGCTAGCTGCGGAGATGTTGCCATATTCTGTTTGATACGTAGCCGAGCTTTCAGCTGCATGCTGTGACATGGCGCGTAAATCCTTCAAATCCAGCAACAGCCAGCCTTTGTCATCGGCAATTTTGAAAATAGAATTAAGTACGCCGCCTTGCACATCATTTAAATTGAGCATACGCGCCAATAATAGCGGGCCCATTTCGGCGACTGTCGTGCGCACCGGATGACCTTTTAAGCCAAATACATCCCACAAAGTCACTGGGCTTGCTTGTGGCTTGTAATCGGTGATGCCGAGCAAGGCAATACGCGCATCTACCTTAGCATTGCCACCCCCGGCTTGACTCATACCAGATAAATCGCCCTTCACATCTGCCATAAACACAGGCACGCCGAGTGCCGAAAAACCTTCTGCCAAGCTTTGCAACGTCACCGTTTTACCAGTACCCGTCGCGCCCGCAATCAAACCGTGGCGATTGGCCATTTTAGGTAATAGATAAAGGAAATTTTCTGCTTTGGCGATGCGAATTGGATTGGTCATGCTAATGCTTTCATTTTAGGCATTTCAATGTCAGTTTTGCAATTCTTTTAAATTAAAAAGCGCTTTATGGTTATTCTCGTCTAATTTTAACGCATTTTCAAAGGCGTTTTTTGCTTCTTGCTTTTTATTGGTTTGTAAATAAGCATAACCCAAATTATTCCAAGCGCGTGAATTATTCGCCTCTTGTCGCAAACTTGATTGCCATAAAGTCACTTCGCTTTCATAATCCCAGTTTCTCAACCAAACTGCCCCAAGAACAAATAGAATCAAGCCTGCTGGCGGCATTAATTTTAGCTTTTTTAACCGTTCTGAAAAGCAAATCACGCAAGCCGACGCCAGCAGGATGGGCGCGAAACTCGCCAAATAAATTTGTCGGTCGTTGATTAAATCGGGGCGAGGAATAACCGAGTTGCTCGGAATTAAACAAACAAACCACCAAAACACGCAAAAACTAAACAAGCTATATGATTTTTTAAGCTTAAAAGCCAAGAAAATGAGTACCAGCAATACTGCCAAACACGTAGCACTATAAAAGATAGTGGGCACATTAATCACGTAATCTACATTCAAATTCAGACCGAATAAAGTTTGAGTTAAATAATGCATATGTGCCAAAGGTTGCAACATCAATTGATTTTTTAAGGTACCACTATCAAACACTTGCAATAAAAGTTGCTGATATTGCGGCGTAAAAATTAAATAGGTAATGATAGGCATAATTAAAAAAGCCGCATATTTTGGCTTAACTTTCTTTAATGCCATGTGTTGTGGATAACAAAACCAAGTGATTAGGCCAGCAATGGCAGGCAATATGATGGCAGGTTCTTTCACCAACACTGCAAGCAACCAAAACAAGATGCTGGCAATAAGATAAAACACATTTTTCAAACCACTACTGTTCAATTTTACCCAACAAATAAGTGAGGCAACGCAAAACATCGTCATTAAACCAGTAGAACGGCTAGAAATATAACTGACAACTTCAGTGTGTGCTGGATGAAGTGCGAATAAAATCGCCGTGAGAAGCGCTATTCTATTGGCGTTTACGGCATTTGTTTGCAGCATTGGTAGTAAGGTTGCGCATAATCGCCACACCAAAACACTCGTCACAAAATGACAAAATAAATTAAATGCACGAAAAAATCGCGGCGCTTGCTCAAACTGCCAATTAAGCGCGTAACTCAATTTCAATAACGGACGCATACTGGGCATAGATTGCCACCAAGCGCTTAAACTATGCACTTTTGGCTCATCCACGATGACATTGTAGTCATCGAACTGAAATGAAAAATTAAAAGTATGCCCGTAGGCCAGTAGCAGCAATGCGGACAGCAATATGCTAACAAAAACACTATACCTAAAGTTCAGCATCACCAAAAGCGCGATTAATAAGACCATCGGCATCCCACCAGCGATTAGGCGCGTTCAGCAACACCAATAGCACCTCTCTGGAGCCGCGTTTTGCGTGCGCGATTAAGCATTTACCCGCTGCTTGCGTATACCCCGTTTTAAGGCCATCTGCACCCTTTACGCGGCCAAGTAGCATATTGCTAGTGACGAAACTGTAATTTTTGCCTAAATTTGATTGCATGGTGTAATTTTGCATGTCTGTCCATACCGTGATTTGTGACGTTCTAAGTGCAGCATTTGCAATCACACTTAAGTCGCTCGCTGTGCTGTAATGCCGCGCGCCATCAAAGCCGCAGGCGTTATCAAAATGCGTATTTGCAAGCTTTAGCTCTGTCACTTTTGCATTCATTTTTCTAACGAAAGCCGTCTCACTGCCAGCATCCCACTCCGCCAGCGCCATACAAGCGTCATTAGCAGATTTTATCAACATCGCGCCAAGTAACTCAGCCGCTCTAAATTGTTCTTTAGGTTTTAAATATAACTTGGTGCCACCTTGTTTGGCGGCTTTTTGGCTAATCGTGACCCAACTTTTCAAATTGGGATTTTCCGCTATGACTAATGCAGCAACAAGTTTCGTCAGGCTCGCAGGCGGAAAACGCCTATCTACATTGCTTTTCCACACGGTTTTGCCATTAATAGACAATAAAAAAGCCGATGCAATATCGGCTGAGGGTTGCCATATTTCGTCTGAGCTGTTTGCAACAGCAGATAGGCTAAACAGCAAGCCTAGTGCAGCTACAAACTGCTTAACGAAATTCAGGTTCAACGGAATTCAAAGTTCAACGGAATTAAAGTTCAACTAATTAAAATCCAAATACATCTTTCAGTTTTTTGGCTTTATCTAGCGCATCGCCGCCGCTAGGCAAACTATCTACCCCGGGCACATTTTCCAGCACAGATTTTTTCTTACTTTTTGAACTATCAGCCGTGTAATCACGACCACCAGAAACGCCGCCGCATAACCCTGCGTATTCCTTTTTAATTGGATTGCTAGTGTAATTGCGCTTGCCTGAGCATTCTCTGGCGGAAATAGCATCCACTTCTGATTTACAAATAAACTTTGCAGCTTCCCAATTAGAAGTTTTAATGCCGTCGCTACAAGCGTTTTTTTGAATACTATCTGGATTACCAGCACCACACGCCTTCACTGCTTTTTGCCAACTACCTGCTGCGTCCGTATATTCCGCACCTAAGCCATGGCCGAATGCATTTTCCTTAAATACTTTAGCGTTGCCATCCATTTTGCTAGCAGTAGTTTTAACCGTACTACAATAAGCTGCTTTATATTTGCCACATTGGCTTTCACCTTGCGAAGGGAAAAACATAGTATATCCAGCGAATTTTTTAGATTCTTCTTCGCAGGCTTTAGCCATTGCAACATCAAACTGTTTCTTGCCAGCATCTGGATCGCAAGTTTTGCCAGTATTCTTACCCTCAGAATTCATGGTCATTTTTTCACCTTTACTCACCATGTTCATCACTTGCTTAAAGGTTTTAGCATCGCGCTGAATATCGCCATCGCCCGTGCTACCATCTTTGCAAGCAAAACTAAACTTCACATGATTTGGTCCTAAGCTCTTGAAGTTAGTCGTGCGACACTCATCATTGTTTTGCACATCTTTTTCAGTAATTTTGTCTTTGGTCATGCACATTTGCTGCGCGGGCATATCCATGCCCATGGCAGACATTTTCACATCCCAAAGCTCACCCGTTGCGGCATTTGCGAACACTGGAATCATCATCGCAAAAAGTATTAGTTGTGCTCTTATTTTGATTCTTAACATGCTTGACTCCTTAATAATAAAAAATAGTGTGCTATTCGAGACTGTCTATTGTACTCAGGACAGCTTGCCGCGTGTTCGTAATTTGCTGGCTAATCAGTGATTCAGTTTGGCTTTCTTTATCGAGATTTTCCCAATTATTCTGCCAATCTACATAGAGCGCCTCGCCCGCTTTCATGGCTTCTGGCTTTAACAAACGGCTTAAATCGCGAATCATAATGACGTGCTTCCAGCCATCGATGGGATTTCCGCGTTCATTGTTATCCTCAAAATGTGCATAATTAACAATGGTTTGCAGCTCACCCAAATCGCTCAATACCACAAAAGCTGCGTTGCGCATGTTGTCGTTAATTTCGTTTTGATGGTCGCGCCAAGTATTGTAAGAAATGCCCACAATCGCCGTTGCCAAGCTAATCAGCGCGATGCTGTTAAGCTTGATTTGCTGCCAAAGCCAAGCACGGTTCAATATTGTTTGCTTTAACTTAACTACCATTAAATATCGCGCCTATATATCGCCACGTCGTGCTTTATCCATCAGCTTAATCAGCGCATCTTCTAGCTCCTGTGCAGATTTTACAGCGCGGTCAGTGGGAGTTTTAATGCTTTTTAAATCGTAAGTTGGTCGCGCTAAGCCAATGAATAATCTAAGCTTTTTATTGGCGTCTAGTTTTTCATACAAGGCGATTCGACACGGCGCAAAGACTAAAAACTCAGGATGATCTAAGATAATTTCCGTGCCCATGCTCAGGTTGCAAAAACTATGCACTTCTTTCACACCTTGCGGATCAACGCCACGCAACTTCATATGGTCACCGATAGGGAAATTAGCGGGGTTCACAAAATTCATGCCTTCAGAAACTGATTTCAAACTATCCACTACATCTTGATAACTCACCCCATCGCTCACTGCGACCTCATAAACTGCGGAGTTAAGATCTATACTGGGCAGACCATTTGGCATGGTTTTGATAGCATTTTGCTCAGCTTGTTTTACGGTATTGATGTTTGCAACACATGCGGATAGAGAGATTGATAAGGCGATGCAAGCAAGCACAGGGTTTGAAATTATATTGCTTAAAATCATATGGTTAAAATCAAACAGTTTAATAAAAATGCCTTTATATCGCATCGCCTATATCGCATCCCCATCGTTTTGAAGCGCTAACCTTTAAGCACACTATCAATGGTTTTACGGTCAAATTTAGGGGCTAATAACTCAATAAACCCATAAATATAGCCACGTAAAAATGCGTCTTTGCGTATACCTAAATAGGTTGTACTAGGTGGGAATAAATGGCTGCAATCAATGCTGACTAAATCTTTATCGCGTTCTTCGTCATACGCCATGCTAGCGATCAAGCCCACACCCATACCTAACCCCACATAAGTTTTAATCACATCTGCATCTATGGCTGTTAAAGCAATGTTCGGCAACACGCCTGCGTCGTGAAAGACCTTAGAAACGGTTGTGCTGCCTGTGAAAGCAGAATCGTAAGTAATGAGCGGATAACTGGCAATTTTAGCTAATGTAATTGGAACAGCATCAATTAGACGATGTTTTTTAGGTACAACCACGCAGCGATTCCACTCGTAACACGGCAAACACATTAATCGATCATCTTGGTTAATCGCCTCGGTAGCAATACCAATATCAGCCTCACCGCTTGCAACCTGCGCAGTGACTTGGGTCGGGCTGCCTTGGTGGATATTAAGCTTTACATGTGGATAAAGTTCGATAAATTTTTTCAATGCCACAGGTAATTTGTAGCGCGCTTGTGTGTGGGTGGTTGCTATTGTGAGCGAGCCTGTCTCTATCTTACTAAACTCGTCACCTACACGCTTAATGTTTTGCATCTCAAGCATCACGGTAGCCGCAAGCTTAACGATATGCTTACCAGGCTCGGTAATACCCGTTAATCGCTTGCCATTACGCTGAAATATTTGCAATTTCAACTCGTCTTCGAGCATTTGAATCTGCTTGCTCACACCAGGCTGAGACGTATGCAAAGCTTCTGCAGCCGCAGAAATACTCAACCCCTGACGTGCGACTTCATGTATGTATTTTAATTGGTGGAGTTTCATCCATAAACCCTCTTTTTACAAAAAGCAGTCGTTATAACAAAATGACATATCTTATATAACTAAATAATATACTGAAATAATAAATAGGTATTAAATAATTATATGTATAGCTGTTATATTACGCGACTTAACTAAACTGTAGGTAAGTATACGCATGGAATTTTATTATATTTTTGCAGGCTTTGTTGTAGGATTTTTAGTAGGACTCACTGGCGTAGGCGGCGGTTCATTGATGACGCCGATTTTGCTATTGTTTTTCCATATCAAACCTGCGGTTGCAGTGGGCACAGATCTGCTATTTGCTTCTGTCACAAAATCAGTCGGTATTTTTGCACACGGCAAATTAGGCAACATTGATTGGAAAATGGTCAAACTCCTAGGGCTGGGTAGCGTGCCCGCCTCAATTGTGACTATTTTAGTATTAAGAACAATAGATGTGGAATCCAGTAGCGCAATTGCTACCATTAAATTCTGGTTAGGTGTTGCACTCATCATTACCTCTGTAGCTGTTCTGTTACGTGAAAAACTGATGTCTTTAGTCGCTAAAGGTCGGTGGATCCCTGAAGAGTACGTGCCAACACTTACGGTATTGCTTGGTGTTACATTGGGCTCATTGGTCACGCTCACTTCGGTTGGTGCTGGCGCATTAGGTGTCACTGCCTTGATTATGCTCTACCCTAAAGAAAAAATAACCACCATTGTAGGCAGTGATATAGCCCATGCAGTACCGCTGACATTGGTTGCGGGTTTAGGTCACGCCACTTTGGGTACGATTAACTACAGCCTGCTAGGTATTTTGCTCGTAGGCTCTATCCCTGGCATTTACTTAGGTAGTCACATGAGTTCAAAAGTCGCAGAACATTGGGTGCGTATTGCCTTGGCTACTATACTGATTTATGTAGGCTTCAAGCTCGTTTTGCATTAAAATAGCGCCTCTTTAAAAGTATTGAATTAAATATGTACAAATACGATGCAATAGACCAACAAATTGTCGACGAACGCGTTGTGCAATACCGCGACCAAACCCGCCGTTATTTGGCTGGCGAACTCAGTGAGGACGAATTTCGTCCATTACGCCTACAAAATGGCCTTTATATTCAAAGACATGCGCCCATGTTGCGTATTGCTGTGCCTTACGGCATGCTCTCTAGTCGCCAACTACGTAAATTGGCTGATATTACCAAAAAATATGATAAAGACTATGGTCACTTTAGTACACGCCAAAACTTGCAACTTAATTGGCCTAAACTAGAAGATGTGCCCGAAATTTTGGCAGAATTAGCCACAGTTGAAATGCACGCCATTCAAACTTCAGGCAACTGTATTCGCAATATCACCACCGACCAATTTGCAGGCGTGGCGCCCGATGAAGTCATTGACCCGCGCGCGATGGCTGAAGTGATGCGCCAATGGAGCACTTTTCATCCTGAGTTTGCCTTATTGCCACGCAAGTTTAAAATTGCTGTGTCTGGCACAAAAGAAGACCGTGCTGTGGTGCAAATGCACGATATAGGCATGGAGTTCTACACAAATAGCACAAACCAGCTCGCCATTAAAGTATGGGTTGGCGGTGGTTTAGGCCGCACACCTATCTTAGGCACGGTGATTGAAGAGCATTTAGAGTGGCAACATGCCCTGACCTACTGCGAAGCGATTATTCGCGTGTATAACATCCACGGCCGTCGTGATAACTCTTACAAAGCCCGCATCAAAATTTTAGTCAAAGCTTTGGGTATTGAAGAGTTCAAGAAACAAGTCGAAGCCGAATGGGCACACTTAAAAAATGGTCCTAACACCATTACAGAGGCCGAATTGGCGCGTGTTGCCAAGCACTTTGAGCCAATGCCTTACGAAACATTACCAGCACATGATGCCAGCTTTGATGCAGCACTTGCCAGCAACCCAGCCTTTGCCGCGTGGGTTAAGCGCTGTGTACATGTACACAAAACTACAGGCTATCGCGCTGTGACTTTATCACTCAAACCACACGGCAAAGCACCAGGTGACGCCACCAGTGCACAAATGCATGTAGTGGCTGATTTGGCTGAAACATACAGCTTTGCCGAGTTACGCGTTTCACACGAGCAAAACTTGATTTTAGCAGATGTGAAGTTAGGCGATTTATTTGCAGTTTGGGAAAAAGCGCGTGCTAACGGCTTAGCTACACCAAATATTGGCTTGTTGACTGACATTATTTGCTGTCCAGGTGGCGACTTCTGTAGCTTAGCGAATGCGAAAAGCATCCCGATTGCCGAAGCCATTCAAATGCAGTTTGATAGCCTTGATTACTTACACGACATTGGTGAGTTAGAACTCAATATCTCAGGTTGTATGAACGCTTGTGGTCACCACCATGTGGGTCACATTGGTATTTTGGGTGTCGACAAAGACAGTGAGGAGTTTTACCAAGTGTCTATTGGTGGCAAGCAAGGCAATGATGCTAGTTTAGGTTCGGTCATTGGTCCGTCATTTGCGGCCGAAGAAATGCCTAGCGTGATACAGAAACTGATTGATGTGTATATCAAAGAACGCACGCCCGAAGAGCGTTTTATCGACACCGCACGCCGTTTAGGCTTAGAACCATTTAAAGCAAATGTTTATGCAGAAAAATCAGGCGTTGAAAAGCCAATCTCTGAAAAGAGCGCAGCATGAGCCAGTTAATTAAAGACAACGCCATTGTTGCAGATGAATGGGTGCGTGTCATTCCACCCACTTTTGGTGATGAAGTGGTGCGTAAGCAAGCAGG
>JANNOS010000109.1:0-3497 GCA_031399315.1 Methylophilaceae bacterium
GCTTTAGCTTGCAATCTGGCACAGGATTGAGCGATTTGTTGCCTGTAAGCCCACAATCGCGCGCCATTGCCTCTATTCAAATGTTTAGCGGCGTGATGTATATTACGATTGTGATTTCACACTTGGTAGGGCTTGCCGCCAGAAAAAAGCTAAATAGTTAAATCTGCTTTAATTTTGCCAAAAAGCATGCCCTGGGATCCGCATGGATACAAGGTGAATCAAACTCATGAAGTGAGTTTGAGAGAGGGTGCCCTGGGGTATTGGCCTGCAGAGCAGCTAAAAAAGTTTAAATATGGCGAGGAGACATCCAAGAGAACTTCAATTATTGTAAAGTAAATAAGGGATTAGAAGAGTTAAAAGAAAAGAATGATAAACAATAATATAGTCAAATTAATAATGTCAGCAATACTTTTGGGATTAATAATCGCCAGTATCTTTTATGGGCATGCTAATGGAGAAGATTCGGAAATGCTTGCTGTTTACTCATTGTGCGCATTTTGCGGAGCATACAATATTATTGCCTTCTTGTTTGATGGAGACATGCATCTAGTTTTGGGTCCTCTTCCAAGAGATAGCTCTAAAGTACTAAAGCACATTATTCTGATTGGTAGCATTTTGGTCTATTTATGTTTTGTTATAGGGATGTTAACTAGTTGAATAATCGAATAATTAAAGGTAATTAAAGGGGTCAGCATCGTAATTATTTTCCCTATCTTTTTAGACTATACACCAATTAAATTAATTATATGTTCGATAGCAGACGGACAGTAATTTTTAACACACTTATTGTGCTGTTTCGCAATTCAATTAAACCTAAAGGATATTACGATGGATAGTTTAAAACTGAGTGTTTTTACGCTCGCAATGAGCTTGAGTATGAGTGTTTTAGCTGCAGATACTACTGATAACACCAAAGGATCTGATAGGAATTTGAATAGTAACAATCCTAACGATTTGATAAGAATGCAGGATTGTCTTGGTAAAAATGGAAACAACAAAATATTGTGCGAGAGTGAAATGCAAAATGACAAAACAAGATCCATGAACAACGAAAACTCTCGTCTAAATCAAAGCAGAAATAGAAAAATGAGAGATGATATTAAATCAAAAGACATAAAGTCGGAGGACATGAAATCAGAGGACATGAAATCAAAGGATATGAAGTCAGAGGACATGAAATCGGATGATATGAAGTCGAAAGATATGCAATCGAAAGACACGAAGCCCAATGGCTCTAACTCAATTAACCCAAACTCACAACCAAACAATTCAAACTCTTCATTAGGGCAATAATAGGTGGCAGACCAAGTGGTTTTGTTTGATTTTACGCATTCAAAATAACTCTCTATTTTTTAAGACTATACACCAACACCACATCACCTTGTTTGTAACCAAAAATCGAGTTGCCTCCACTAGCCACCGCAATATATTGCACACCATCAATGCTGTAAGTAATCGGCGGCGCATTCACACCAAATTCTGATTTGGCTTGCCATAACAGTTCACCTGTTTGGCTGTTGTAGGCGTTAAAGTTGCCCTCTCCCTCCCCCATAAACACTAGGCCACCCGCCGTTGCCAGCACCCCGCCAATCAATGGCTGCGTGGTTTTGTTTTGCCAAGCAATTTTACCCGTGGCTAAATCAATGCTGGACAATAAGCCCCAGCGCGGGTTTTGCGTGGGCTCACTAGCGGCATAACGGATGGCAGCTTTGCCATTGCTAGCGGGTGTTTCATGCAACGTATATTTAATCGGTGCATGTATGCCAGCAATAAATACGCGCTGATTTTTCTCATCCACACTCACGGGCGACCAATTTGAACCCCCTAAAATGCCAGGATAGACAGTGGTGCCCTCAAACGTGGCTTTTTTAAACATATTTTGCTGTGGCACAAAGGCGTCCGATTTTTTAAGCAATTTGCCTGTAGCTCTATCATGAATATAAAACCAACCTGTTTTGCTGGCCTGCCCGACTGCGGCAATAGTTTTACCGTTTAAATGGTAGTTAAAAAGCACTGGCGGACTGGCCAAGTCATAACCCCATAAATCGTGCGGCACTTGCTGATAATGCCATTTGCGTACGCCAGTGTTTACATCCAGCGCAACTAGTGAAACCGTATATAAATTGTCCCCAGGCCGTGAAATGTCGTTCATTTGTGGGCTTGGGTTGCCTGTGCCAAAAAACAAAATATCACTTTTAATATCAATCGCTGGCGTGCTCCAAGCAGAGCCGCCGCCAAAGCGTGCTGAATCAGGGTATTTAGCCAAATCAGCCTTTTCCTGCGTTACATCGCGATTAAACTGCACGCCATCTTCGGTGCTTTCGGTAAAATTGCCTTCCCAACCATTGGCAGGAATTGTGTCAAACTGCCAGATACGCTTGCCGTTATTCACATCATAAGCGGCCAAAAAGCCAGGCCGACCAAAGCGCCCTGCCACGCCGATGACCGCGCCTAATGGTGCATCTGCTGTCGGATTATCAATATGCAAACCGTAACCCACGCCAGTAATGCCGACAATGACTTTGCCTTTATACACCACGGGGGCCATGGCAATACCAATGCCGGTGCCCCCCGTCACTTTGCGCGCACTATTGGGGTCGTTCTTATTCAGCGCATCTTGACCTTCGGTAGTAATCGCGCCTTCTACCACGTCAATATCCCACTCTTTTGCACCCGTTGTTGCGTTAAGGGCGATTAAACGCGCATCCACTGTGCCGATAAACACTTTACCATTCGCAACCGCCACGCCTCTATTTGCCGGGCCGCAGCACATTTTCCAATCGGCGCGTTTATCATGGTTGTAGCGCCATAACTCTTCGCCTGTTTTAGCATTTAGTGCCACCACATGGTTAAACGGTAAAGACAAATACATCACGCCATTTTGCACGATTGGCGTTGCCTGAAAACTGGCGCTAACACCGCTTTTATATACCCAAGCTTGTGCCAACTGTTTGACGTTTTGCGTATTAATTTGCGTTGCGGGCGAAAAGCGTTGACTACCGTAATCGTGCCCAAAACTAGGCCAGTCTTGAACAGCAGCAGACTGCTGCGGTTTAGTAAGCGTGCACCCTTGCAGAGTAATTAAAACTGCGATGACTATTAGTCTTGAATAAGAATTTAGCATTTGCACCTTTTTTATCTTAATAGCAGAAATGACAATAACTATACAGACTAGTATACATTATTAACCATTCCAGATTCAATTAAAAATAATAGTTTTATGTTGCATCTAAAATAATTCCTTAAGCGTATACCCAATACATATCAACCATTGGTATTAATCTTAAGGAAGTATTTATGATACAAACAAAGAAAGAATCGATATCTATTCAACATGCCACACATACCAACCGCTTAATACTTGGTTTTTTAACTGCCAGTCTACTCGCGACCTTATTTATCAATCAGGCGCATGCAGAAAATAAGCCATTTAGCAATAAACTACTACTCACTGGTGGCGTGTCACAAGTAGAAGGTGCTGCAGGCGGTGGTTTAAC
>JANNOS010000129.1:0-13370 GCA_031399315.1 Methylophilaceae bacterium
ATGGGAAATGCAGGCCTAAATATAAGCGAGGAAAGGCAATAAAAATAATGGTATAAATGAAAGCAAAAATTCCCAACTTTTTAGAGCTGAAAAATAATCCAGTAGATAAACAAAAGAAGAGGACTGCATGGTCGCTTGGAAAGCTGCTCCAACCACCTAAAAAATTATTATCTATACCAAAAGGGGGTAAAAAATGAATCGTTGCGTCATGGATAGGCCTCAATCTAAATGGCAGAGTTTTAGCCAATAATCTAGCAAGCAACTCTGCAGGAAAAGTACAAAGCAACGTAGCGATTAAATAATGGCGTTTAATAGAATATTGGTCGGTTTTAAACCAAATGAAATACACTAAGGGCACTAAAACGCCCCCTTTGAACAGATAGTTGTTTTGAATTAAAACGACCACATGATCAAATGTCAGTGAATGCTGTGCACATTTATTGACTGCTAATAATAACGATAGGTCAAAGTTGTTAATCATGCTGTATTTTAATATGTTAAAACAGAGCCTAAATTTGACTAAAGGCACCGTTATGTTATCGCAATAATAGTGGTTAGATCACGTTTGTTGATTTTATTTACACATTTATATCCCATTGTAGTGATGACTTGGTGCGCAAGTCAACCGCTTGTTTGTGCGATAATTCACCTGTGAAAACTCGCCAAAATCACTCTCAATTACGCCAACACTGGCTTAAGAAGCCAATCCTAGCGAAAGCTTTGCAAAGTTGGCTCATTGACACTGGCTCACTCACTGCCCGTTTACAGCAGCGTTATGCACATTTTGCGGTGAAACCTATGGCAGTGAAATATGCCAAACCGATACAAGACGAATTTGCCTTACTGAACTTGTGTTCACATAAAACAGCCTTAATACGCGAGGTGTTCTTGATAGGCAACAATCAGCCTGTGGTGTTTGCGCATAGCGTGTTGCCGCGCACAAGTTTGCGTGGTGCATGGCATGGGCTGGGTAGGCTAGGTAATAAACCCCTTGGGGCGACTTTATTTGCTAACCCAAAAGTGAAACGCTCACCGCTTGAATATAAAAAACTATCGGCCTGCAGCCCAATATCCATAAGAGTGGCAGGGCATATGCAAGCATCACCTAAAGCATTGTGGGCGCGGCGTTCGGTGTTTCAATTAAATTGCGCTAGAATCTTAGTCACTGAAGTTTTCTTAGAAGAATTACTAAAGCGCAATTACTAAAATGAACTTAGACCTGATAACCAAAAAACTAGATGCTTATGAACGATTAATGCGTTTAGATAAGCCGATTGGTATTTTGTTACTACTGTGGCCAACGCTGTGGGCATTGTGGATAGCCTCGCGCGGTATTCCCGATTGGATTACTTTGCTGATTTTTGTCACGGGCACAGTGCTTATGCGCAGTGCGGGCTGTGTGATGAATGATATTGCAGACCGCAAATACGATGGCTTAGTAGAGCGTACAAAAAACCGCCCACTTGCGACAGGTGAAGTAAACGTGAATGAGGCGTATTTGCTGGCTTCTGGCCTAGCTTTATTGGCTTTTTGCTTGGTATTGTTGTTTAACAAAACCACTGTTTTATTGTCATTTGCAGCTTTATTTTTGGCAGTCACTTATCCATTGACTAAGCGTTTTTTGGTGATTCCTCAAGCATATTTGGGCGTGGCGTTTGGCTTTGGTATTCCCATGGCATTTGCAGCGGTGAATGATCACATTCCGCCATTGGCTTGGATTTTGTTGGTAGCGAATGTGTTTTGGGCGATTGCTTACGATACCGAATACGCAATGGTAGACCGCGATGATGATTTAAAAATCGGCATTAAGTCATCTGCTATATTTTTTGGTAAATACGATGTGCTAGCCATAATGATTTGCTATGCAGCGATGTTAGGTTTATTGATTTATATTGGCAATGTTTTGCAATATGGAAAATATTACTATCTAGGCTTAGGGGTCGCTACAGGCTTCGCGATTGGGCAATATGACCAAATAAAAAAACGCCTTAAAACAGATTGCTTCAAGGCGTTTTTACATAACACCTGGATAGGTTTGGCGATATTTATTGGCCTTGTGGCAGAATATTACTTCCGCCACTAAGCTTAAGTCATGTTTAATACCTAAATTATATTCAATACTTAGTTATATTCAACAAGGTTAAACTCAAATCGTTCAAAAGGTGTTTCATTCGCATCTGCTAATTTCTTTTCAGCTTCTTCCAATGCAAGCTCTTCCATTCTCTTTAATTTATCTTCTTTTTTAATGGCAAGTTGCGCTTCTTTAAGCCCCATCATTTCGAGCTTCTTTTCATCTAACTGAATGACTTCTGCTGTTTTCATTTCTTCTTGCGCAACGCTTTTTAGCGTTAGCAACTCTTCAATGACATTTTTATGGAAGCCAACGCGCACTTCTAAGCGGCTGTTATAAATTAAATCATCCAAATAAGTTAGCGTAGCAGGTGTACCCCAAACTTGTTGTAATCCTGCGCTGATACGTGGGTATGACTCTAAACTTTCGCCAGTTTCATCCTCTAATTTAGAAAAATCAGCGATTTTGACATTAAAATATTCTTTACACTCTAAAGCGGTTTGTTCATATAAGGCTTGTAAATTTTCTTTGGCAATTAAATCTAGTAAGAACATCCAAATAGTCACAGATTGTTTTGGGAAATCTACTAAATGGTTTTGCAATAACTGAATCGCTAGACTTACGCGGCCGTGTGATAAAAATACATCGGCATGATCTAACACATTTTGATCAGCATTAAACTCTTCAACCGAGAAAGTTGAAGCTGGCTCTTTAACAGGTCCTGGATCTGTAAAAATGTCTTCTGGCTTTCCAATCTCTTTGTTAGATGTTTGAGCTACTTTAGTTTCAAAAAATTCGTCGTTAGCTTCCTCAATATCTACACCCATTAAAGGCATTTCAGCAATTTCATCTTTACTGCTGTGTGAAGTAGCAGCGCTTCGCTCCCATTCCATTTGCGCAGTTTCTAGCTGTTCATCTTGACGGCGACGGCGCCATTTGTCAGCGATAGTTACACTACCTAACAATAATGCACCACCTAATATATAGCCTAGCCAATCAAACTTATTATTCCAAGCATTTGCTTCTGCAAGTTGCTGCTTACTTAACGCATTTTCAGCCTTAAGATTACTATTGGAAAGGGATAGCGCACTTAATTGTTTATCTAAATGTGCGAGACGGTGCGTCATGACTGTCACTTCGTCATCAATTTCATTAATACTGCTAAGTGGAATTGGTGCGTTTTCTGGTGTAAAGCGGAGCTGCTTATCCAGCATAAGTTTAGTGCTATGCAAGTCTATATTCGATGCTTCGCCGCCAGAAATACTTAAGCGTGAGCCGTTTGCTTTAACAACATTATTGTTAGGGTTTGCAGCCTCGGCAGGCTTATCTGTGTTGTAGCCAGCAGTTAATACAATCTCTTTATTGGCTTTTTTGCTTGATTTGCTTTTTTTAGCTTTTTTTGCAGAAGCTTGCTCTTGAGGCACCTCGCCCACTCGAATAGTTTGAGGGTACTTTGGTGCTTGATCTACTTGTTCTATTTTTTTGCTTTGCTTTTTTGATTCGACTGGCTCACTTTCAATGACTGGCGCAGTTTCATCATAGCTTGTGTCTTCAGCGCTTAGAAGAGGGTCTAAAAGTAACACATAATCACGCTGCATATTGGCATCGCAATCAGCCATGACTGATAAATTAATAATCGGCTCGTTAATCGCTTCGTTCGTTGTAACTGTCAAAATTGCGACATCATTGTCGATTTTTGAGAGCTTAAAGTTTGCATGTGCGAGTTGATTCTCTGCATTAGGGTCGTTTAAAATCCTAAAGCATGATTCGCCTTTAAGCTCGCCAGCACCTTGTATTTTGATGTTTGCGCGCAAAGGCTGACCGAGATGTGATTTGATATCAATATTACCTAAACCCAGCGCCAATGCTTGGTTTTGCGCACCAAGGGCTAGTATAGTTAATGCGGTAAGAACCGCTGCTTTAATGGTATGATTTGTTTTCATATCGTTTACCTCTTAATAGTATATCTAACTTTTTTATAGTTTTTTGATAAAAATCAACTTAAGAGAGATAACGCAAATGCCGTGCCAACATAGAATATGTGCGAATAAACCAAAAATACGCAATTAATCTATGCTTAAGTAATTGACAAGCATTCCAGCAAAAGCATATAATCCGCCCTCTTGATTTTATTCAGTATGATTTTAATTGGACAGTGGTAGTTAGATATGAAGACTTTTTCAGCAAAAACACATGAAGTAAAGCGTGATTGGTTTGTGGTTGACGCAACTGATTTGGTGCTTGGCCGTTTGGCGAGTGCTGTTGCGCACCGTCTGCGCGGTAAGCATAAAACGATTTATACACCACACGTAGATACTGGTGATTACATTGTTGTGATTAACGCCGACAAACTAAAAGTCACTGGTGCAAAAGCTGATAATAAACAATATCACAGCCATTCTGGTTACCCAGGCGGTATTAGCACTACAACTTTCTCTAAAATGCAAGACAAGTTCCCAGGTCGTGCGTTAGAAAAAGCAGTAAAAGGCATGCTACCAAAAGGCCCTTTGGGCTATGCAATGATTAAAAAAATGAAAGTTTATGCTGGCGACAAGCATGAACATGCTGCACAACAACCAAAAGCATTGACTATTTAAGGCTAAAGAAACTAAGGTAAATTTGAGATGATTGGCAAATATAATTATGGTACAGGCCGCCGCAAAAGCTCAGTAGCGCGCGTGTTTTTAAAAACGGGTAAAGGCAACATCATTGTGAATGATAAGCCTGTTGATGAATATTTCTCACGTGTGACCTCACGTATGATTTTACGTCAACCACTAGAATTGACAGAAAATACGACTAGTTTCGACATCATGGTAAACGTGATTGGTGGCGGTGAATCTGGCCAAGCGGGTGCGGTGCGTCACGGTATTACACGTGCATTAATCGATTATGATGCAGCACTTAAAAGTGCTTTGTCACAAGCTGGTTTCGTGACTCGCGATGCGCGTGAAGTAGAGCGTAAAAAAGTGGGCTTACGTAAAGCGCGTCGTCGTAAACAATTCTCTAAACGCTAATTGGCGGTTTAGTTTAAAAAAAGGTCGCGATAGCGACCTTTTTCATTTCTGGGTTAAAATTGCAAATAAGTTAAACGTTAAGTTTAATATTAGGTTAAGTTTTTGGTGATCGAAATAATGGCTAAAAAAATTAAAATTGGTATCGTCGGTGGCACTGGTTACACAGGTGTTGAGTTACTTCGGCTACTGTCTGTACATCCAAATGCTGAGCTCACAGTAATCACCTCACGTGGTGAAGCGGGCTTGCCCGTGGCCGATATGTTCCCTAGCTTGCGTGGCTTCGTAGATTTAGAATTTAGCGACCCCGCAAATGCTGATTTACAGGCATGTGATGTCGTATTTTTTGCCACACCGCACGGTGTTGCTATGGCGCAAGCGCCAAGCCTAGTCGCTGCAGGCGTTAAAGTGATTGATTTGGCAGCAGATTTCAGGTTGCAAGATACAGCCATTTTTGAAAAATGGTACAAAATGCCGCATAGCTGCGCTGATATTTTAAAAGAAGCGGTGTACGGCATACCAGAGCTGTATCGGGAACAGATTAAAAAAGCCAAGGTGATTGGCAATCCAGGTTGTTACCCAACCACGGTTTTATTGGGCTTGGCGCCGTTACTGGGGCGGGGCTTAATTGATTTTTCTGCGCCAATTGTGGCGGATAGCAAATCTGGCGTTTCTGGCGCGGGTAGAAAAGCCGAAGTGGCCACTTTGTTTGCAGAGTCAAGTGATAATATGAAAGCATATGGTGTGGCGGGTCATCGGCATCATCCCGAGATTCACGCCCAAATTACCCAATTGTCTGGAAAAAATGTAGATTTTATTTTTGTGCCGCATTTAATTCCGATGATTAGAGGCATGCTTTCTACTATATATGTGAAACTTTCAGCTAAGGCAAATGGTCTTGATTTACAGGCTTTGTTTGAGAAGCGCTACGCAAACGAACGGTTTGTGGATGTGTTGCCTGCTGGCAGTTTGCCAGAAACGCGCTCAGTACGTGGCTCTAACCATTTGCGCATTGCACTACATAAGCAAGCAGAGACAGGTTATTTGACAGTACTGGTTGTGCAAGATAATTTAGTGAAAGGTGCAGCGGGTCAAGCGGTGCAGAATATGAATATTATGTTTGGAATTGAAGAAACTATCGGCCTAGAAGTTGTGCCGCTTTTACCTTAAAGTAACCTTTATACATGCGACCAGTTGACCGTAGAGTTCGTAACCATTTTGGGCTAACTGCTAGGCGCGTGGCTGTGCGCTCGCAGCGGCCATGGTATTTTCAGGCGCTGTTGGCGACTCTGTTTGTAATATTCGGATTTGGATTAGCCTATTGGCTGCTGCGTGATGAATTGGATGTGCGCGAACAGTTAAAACTCATTACACTTGAAAATAGGCAGTTAGAAGCTAAACTGGTGGGCGCGCAACGCGAGCTGCAAGTCGAGCTGGCAACGAATAATACGCTTGCCAAAGAGCTTGCAAGCGTTCAAGATGACAATATTAAGGCTAAAGAAGAGCTATTTTTCTACAAAAATATGGTGAGCAAAAGAGCAAGGTAGCGACTTTTGGCACTTTACGATTAAGAACAAGTCGACTGAGAGCCAGACGATTAATAGCAAATCGATTAAGAGTAAGACGATTGAGGAATTTAAATGTTTTTTAAAAAAGCGAATAAAATTGATAACCGTATTGATACACTCGTTGGCTCAGATACTCGCATTGAAGGCGATTTGCATTTTGGCGGTGGATTGCGTGTCGATGGCGCTATTCGCGGCAATATAGCGGAGCAAAATGGTACGCCCAGTACGTTAATTATTAGCGAGCATGGTCGTGTAGAAGGCGCTGTGACCGCAGCCAAGATTGTGTTGAATGGTAAAGTCACTGGTACAGTGAAATCGAGCCATTTTGTTGAACTGCAAACAAAAGCACGTATCACAGGCGATTTATATTACAAATCGTTAGAAATGCATACTGGCGCGGTGATTGAAGGTAAATTAGTTTATATGGGCGACGAAATGCCAGAAGAAGCAGTTTAAATAATGTGTACTATTAAACTTATTCTTGAAAAGTCGAACAATACCCCCAAATAGTTGTCAGGTAAGTAAGCAAAGAATTACTAGTGAAGCATAGGAGCAAAACATGAATACAGTAGCCGATGTAAAAGAAACCAGCATACCCGATATACAAATGCCAACCCCATTGGTGTTTACCGATAACGCCGCCAAAAAAGTGAAAGAGCTGATCGAAGAAGAAGGCAGCCCAGATCTTAAATTGCGCGTATTTGTAAGTGGCGGAGGTTGCTCTGGCTTTCAATACGGTTTTACGTTTGAAGAGGAAGTGAACGAAGACGACACCCAAGTCATGAAAGATACAGTGACTTTACTCATCGACCCAATGAGTCTGCAATATTTAATGGGTGCAGAAATCGATTACACCGATAGCTTGCAAGGTTCGCAATTTGTCATTCGTAATCCACAAGCAACTTCTACTTGTGGTTGCGGCAGCTCGTTTTCAGTCTAAATTTTCTGTTTAAATACGTGATTTAGTATAAAAGGCCAAGCATTTGCTTGGCTTTTTTATAGGGTTTGTTTTATAAAGGTTTAGCACATGAAAAAACTCATCTATCTACTATTCATTTTAATACTTGCAAGCTGTGGCGGCCATAAAGAAAAGTATGCGGCTATTCCGCAAGGTGCGACGGTGCTTATTCTGGGCGATAGTTTAAGTTACGGCACGGGCGCGAATGCGGGTGAAGATTACCCAAGCTTGCTTGCCAAAACCACGGGTTGGAACATTATTAACGAAGGTGTACCAGGCGATACCACTGCGGGTGGCTTACAGCGGTTGCCAGCCTTGTTAGAAGCGCATCAGCCAAAATTGCTGATAGTAGAACTTGGCGGCAACGATTTGCTCCACAAAACAAACCCAAGCGAGATTAGCAGTAACCTAAAATCCATGTTGTCACTTGCCAAAGCGCAAGACGTTAAAACTATTTTGGTGGCAATACCAGAAATTAGCCCGCTAAAAGCCACATTTGGCAACCTGACCGATCATCCTTTATATGAAAGTGTGGCAACAGAAACCGCCACGCCACTCATTGCTGAAGTATTTTCAGATGTACTTTCAGATGGCAAGCTTAAGTCAGACCAAATTCACGCAAACGCAAAAGGCTATGCGGTGGTGAGTGACGAAATGCGTAAAAAATTGGGAGAGTTGGGTTTTGTAAATTGATTCAAATATTAGGTCAATTTAAACGTATAAAAGCATGCTCTCAATGCCCCAGGGCACACTTTCTCAAACTCACTTCATGAGTTTAATTCTCCTTGTATCCATGCGGATGGTAGAGCATTAATGGTTGTGCATTGAATCCTAGTTTCTCGGTCAACGTGAAAGTGCAAGCCCTTATTTTTTGTCATAATATAGCCATAATTTTTTCATATAATTTCCATATAACTATCATTTATTGCTTTGTGGGGAATTAGGTTTTGAAATCGGAAATACTAGATATTCTCCAGTCCAGGAATATCAATGCGCTTTTTCAGCCAATTATTGATATTAGTAATGCAGTTGTTTTTGGTCACGAGGCGCTTATTAGAGGCCCCGTAGGAACAAAATTACATTCACCATTATCATTACTTGGAACATCTCATTTAGTGGGATTGGCGCCTGAGATGGAGTACTTATGTCGAGAAGTTGCACTTATTCGATATGCGGAAGCTAAAAACAAAAAAAAGCTTTTTGTAAATATTAGTCCTAATTGCTTAATGCTTTCAAATTCACAGTTTGAATTTAATGTAAGTCAGCTTGAAAGTTTAGGCTTAAAATCGAGCGATATTGTGATTGAAATTACTGAGGGTTCGTCTATTAACGACTTTAGTATTCTAAAAGATACAGTAGCAAGATACAAAGAATATGGTTTTGGTATAGCGCTAGATGATTTGGGAGAAGGTTTTTCTAGTCTAAGGTTATGGTCAGAAATTTCTCCAAATTTTGTAAAAATTGATAAACATTTCGTTACTAATATTCAAAATGATCCTATTAAGCAAGAGTTTGTCAGAGCCATACAAAAAATTGCTTCTGAGTCTGGTGGTTTAACAATTGCTGAGGGTATAGAAACGCGTGATGAACTTGCAGTAATTAAAGATTTAAAAATTAATTTTGCGCAAGGCTATCTTTTAGGTCGGCCCATGCCGCAGTTTTTAGATAATTTGGCAGATGATGTAAAGGTATTATTATATAAAAACTCTATTACTGTATACCGCGATCTTATCCATAATAGCAAGCAGGCAACAGTTGCTAACTTAATAACTTATCAGTCAACAATTCCAGAAACATTTACAAATGAGCAAGTGTATGAAATGTTTCAAGAGGATGCATCTTTAAACTCGATTCCTGTCGTAACGGATAGAAAACCAGTTGGATTAATAAGTCGTTTCGATACGATAGATCGCTTCGCAAGAGCATATCAGAAGGAGTTGCATGGCAAAAAACCTTGCACACAATTCATGGATGACAGTCCGCTGATTGTGCAGAGATCGATGACAATAAATGCACTGAGTGAAATGATATTAAACGCAGACCCACAATATTTACTGAATGGTTTTATAGTGGTGGATGGAGATGATTATATCGGTACTGGCAGTGGGCATGCGTTATTGCGAGAGATAACAAACTTGCAAATTAGTGCAGCGAGGTACGCCAACCCACTTACTACTTTGCCGGGTAATGTGCCAATAAACTCACATATTGATCGTTTATTAGAAAATGCAGAGCCTTTTATTGCTTGTTATTGCGATTTAGACAACTTTAAACCATACAACGATGCATATGGCTATAGGCGTGGGGATGAGTTAATTCAGTTTGTTGGCCATTTATTGGGTAATGCGGCGATTGATGAGCGAGATTTTGTTGGCCATATTGGCGGTGATGATTTTATTTTATTATTCCAATCTGAAAGTTGGGAGCAGCTTTGCCAAGAAGTGCTTAATACCATGTCAAAGGTAATACCTGATTTTTACGATAGCAAAGATGTAGAAGCTGGCGGTATTGAAGTTGAAGACAGGCTCGGAAATAAAACTTTTTATCCGTTTGGTAGCCTTTCAATAGGTGCAATTAGAGTTGAACCAGCACTTTTTAAAAGTCACCATGAGGTTGCTGGGGCGATGAATGGTGTGAAAAAGCAGGCAAAAAAAATATCTGGAAACTCTTTATTTGTTGATAGACGACTGACTAGTTGAAGTTATTAGGCTTTACAAATTAATTTAAACATGCTCTGCGAGGCAATACCAGAGCGGCTTGTAGAGGCATTGTTTTGAAATTAATTTGAAGCTGACCCCTTTAGTTGCTTTAGTTGGGAAGCTGACCCCTTTAGTTGGAAAGTCACACGAAATTTGAGAGTTTGTAGGGCGTCAATAGCGTAGCGTATTGCGCCGAAAGCAAGATTTTTATACGGCGGATTACGTAAACTAATCCGCCCTACGCTTGCTACGCGAGCTCAAAGGACACTCCATGCTCGCAGTTCAACGTCAATCGCATCGATGAAGGCGAAGCAGTCGTCTTTACCTAGGAGCTTTGCGTCGTGAGCCAGTTCGTTTCTCGCAGTCTTCCCAGCCTCCACCAGTCCGTAGTTCTGCCAGGGTAAGGCGGTCTTCGACGACCCCATTCTCTCTCCCAGTAGAGGTCTCGGTCTCGAACACTGGATCGTGCCTTGGTTGACTAGCTCAGCGAGGACTTGGTCGAGGACGGCATACGCGAGCAAGAAAGGAAGGTTGTAGAAACTTTCGGGGGGCGTCTCATTAACGAACACACCACCGCCAGCCGCCGCGACCATGTGCTGGCGATGGCTGCCCGCGCACAATTTTCTGACTGCTGCCCATTCCCGTGCAACCTCCAGCTGGACTTGCTGATCGTGGATCATGGCGCCTACTTTACGGAAAGTTTTCCGTCAAAGATGCTTTTACTGTTGAAAAAAATGTTTAATATTTTTATATGGTTATTAAAATTTAGTACATCCTAAAATTTTTAAATCAATACATCATCTTCGCTTTCCAATCGACACAAACTCACGTCTTGCTTCACCCACATAAAGCTGTCTTGGGCGGCCAATTTTGTGCTCTGGGTCGCTATTCATCTCGCTCCATTGCGCTATCCAGCCTGCAGTGCGTGCAAGCGCGAAGATGGCGGTGAACATAGAGTTAGGTATGCCCATTGCGCGCATGACAATGCCGCTATAAAAATCGACATTCGGGTACAGTTTGCGAGAAACAAAATAATCATCTTCCAGCGCGATTTTTTCAAGTTGCATCGCCAGTTTAAACATGGGGTCGTTATGTAAGCCCAGCTCGTTAAGCACTTCGTAACAGGTTTTTTGCATAATGGCAGCACGCGGATCCATACTGCGATACACGCGGTGACCAAAGCCCATCAGGCGGAAGCTGTCATTTTTATCTTTAGCGCGCTTAATAAATTCGTCAATGCGCGACACATCACCAATTTCTTCTAGCATATCTAGCGTGGCTTCGTTTGCGCCACCGTGAGCAGGCCCCCACAGCGATGCAATGCCAGCCGAAATACTGGCGAACGGGTTAGCGCCGCTAGAGCCAACGAGACGCACTGTGCTGGTAGAAGCATTTTGCTCATGGTCAGCATGTAAAATTAAGATTTTCTCGAACGCTTTTGCAAGCACAGGGTTAGGTACGTATTCCTCACAAGGTGTAGCAAACATCATATGCATAAAGTTTTCTGCATAGCTGAGTTTGTTTTTTGGGTACATAAACGGGTGACCCAAATTGTATTTGTAGCTCCACGCGGCAATGGTTGGCACTTTTGCTAATAGGCGATACGCAGAAATCATGCGGTGTTCTGGGTTATACACATCCATGGCATCAAAATAGAACGCCGACATAGAACCCACCACGCCTATCATCACGGCCATTGGGTGTGCATCGCGCCTAAAGCCGCGGAATACATTGCTAAGCTGGTCGTGCAACATAGTGCGGGTGCAAATGGTTTGTGTAAACTCATCTAATTGCGTGGCATTTGGCAGCTGGCCATGCATCAGTAGATAAGAAACTTCCAAAAAGTTACAATTTTCTGCCAATTGTTCAATGGGGTAGCCACGGTATTGCAACAGCCCTTTTTCGCCATCAATAAAAGTAATGCCGGATTGGCACGCCGCGGTAGACATAAAACCAGGGTCGTATGTGTAAATACCGTGTTTGCCAAGGGTGCGGATATCAATTACATCGTTACCCGTCGTGCCAGAGAGTATTGGTAGCTCGATGGGCGCGGTATCGTTATCGAATGTGATAAATGCTTTGGTAGGTTTTTTTGCCATAACTCACTCTTTATTAACGTTTATAGAGTGATTATACGCAATCAAATGCTGAAAAGTGAATGCAACCCCCTGCAAATGGTTAAGACTTTAAAAAATAGCTATTTTTATTGCACTAAATCAGTGCTCGGTTCATGCCTGAGCGTGGTGCATAGGTTGTAAAAGACATGTTAGGCTGGGTAAACAGCGCCCAGTACGCGCAAACCTTTTGCGCCTGTAACCGCAGGCAAGTTGCTAGGTTTGTTTTCTAATGTTTGTTTGGCAAGCCATGCAAATGCAACTGCTTCTAGCCAATCAACGCCCACGCCAAGTGCGTCAGTATCAAGCACTGGCGTGTCTTTTAGCATGGTTTTTAGTGTGTTCACTAATAAGGTATTGCGTGCGCCACCACCACATAAATAGACTTCATCTACTTCGGGGCAATATTTAGAAAGCGCTTGGCAAATGGTGTATGCACTAAGCTCCACAAGTGTGCGAGCAATATCTTGCGGACGGCAGTGTGGGTAGAGAGTATGTTGTTTTAACCAGTCGTCGTTAAATAAATCGCGCCCTGTGCTTTTGGGTGGGGGTAGCGCAAAATAAGGCTCTGCAAGCATATTATTTAAAAAGCGCTCATGTACTACGCCCGTAGCTGCCCACGCACCGTCTGCATCATAGTCTTTGCCTAGTTTTAATTTTGCCCAAGCGTCTAATAGCATATTGCCAGGCCCTGAATCAAACCCCAAAACTTTTCCAGAATTTAAGTCTTCACCGTTTTTTGCTAGGTAAGTAATATTCGCAATACCACCTATATTCACAATGGCGCGGTTTAACTTGTTGCTGGCAAATATCGCTTTGTGAAATGCTGGCACCAGTGGCGCGCCTTGGCCGCCTGCGGCTATGTCACGGCTACGAAAATCACCGACTACGGTAATATTCGTTAGCTCTGCCAGTAGGGAATTGTTGCCAATTTGCAAGGTAAAGC
>JANNOS010000134.1:0-2310 GCA_031399315.1 Methylophilaceae bacterium
TTTTTCTTTAACGAGATTAACCGCGCGCGCCCGCAAGTACACTCATTGCTATTACGCGTGATGGCCGAGCGCACTTTATCTGCCTTTAATAAAGAGCATACCTTCCCGCACATGATTGTGTTTGCCGACCGTAACCAAGTAGAGCGTGAAGAGACTTTTGAAATCCCCTCAGCTGCGCGCGACCGTTTTATGATGGAAATCCCGATTATTGTGCCAAACGACGATGCGATTATGTCTGACTTAATGTTTGATACGCGCTTCCATAATGCGGATGCATTAATTGATACCGTGAAAGCTGACGTTTTAGAGTTCGACAAATTAAATGGCTTCTCTAGCGTCATTCAAAAAAGTGTGACGGCATCGCCCACCTTAGAAAAATACGCGCTCAATTTGTGGAAAGCCACGCGTAACCCAACTGAATATAATGTCAAAGTGACCAATGTTGATATGACCCGCCTGGTACTTGCAGGCGCTAGTCCACGCGGTATGAGCATGATGTTGCGTGCAGCCCGCGTGAATGCTTGGCTGAATGAGCGCACGGCGATTACACCACAAGATATTCATGCGGTGTTTCACGCAACGGTTGCGCACAGAATTGTGTTTAGCCCCGTGTATGAAATGCGCCGCACTGAGATTGCGCGTGAGATGTTGAGCAATATTGTCAACGCGGTTGCTACGCCATAACTAGCTAGCTCGTAAACAATGTCAATCGAGGATATCAAAGAGTTTAGCTACCATATAGGATGGCGCAACCGTGGCCGCCATCCTGGCCGCCATGCCAGCACACAACGCGGCATGGGCATGGAGTTTATAGGGCATACTTCACTGCTTAATTACCCGGACCCACGCCGTATCGATTTGCGCCAAACGCTGCGCGACCCTTTGGAACAAGTGTATGTCAGGCTGTTTAACCAAAAAAGTGCCACGCCAGTATTTGTGATTTGCGATTTATCGGGCAGTATGAATTTTGGCGCCAAAGAACGCAAAATTCGCAAAGCAGCGGATATCGCAGAATCTGTGGCACGCTCTGCCACACGGAACGCCGACCCATTTGGTTTTGTGGGTTTTGATGATGTAGTGCGCGAAGATTGGATTAGCACCGCCTCTTTCAAATCGCATCGTGCCATCGAGCTAGCGGAGCGTCTAAAAGAATATCACCCTGCACCAGTTTCTGGTGCAGGCATCGCCGATGTATGGCGCTATTTGCCGCGCGAACGTTCGCTGGTGTTTATGATTTCAGATTTTCATATGCCACTACCTCAACTAGAAGGCGCACTGTCTAATTTAACACGCCATCATATCGTACCCGTCGTGCTGTGGGATGCAGATGAATATACCAATCTACCCGAAAATGGCATTACCGCAGTCACCGACCCAGAAACTGGTGCCCGACGCACACTGTTTTTTCGAAAGGAATATCGCAATCGTATTATTGCAGCGTTTGAAGCACGTCGCGCGGCGATTTATAAAATTTTTATGGAATTTGATATGCCGCCATTTTATGTAGAAGGCGATTTTGACGCTGATATGCTCACCGAATATTTTCACCAATTTGTAGCCGCCTAAGCAAGTAAACCTTAAGCCAAGAAATAAAACATATGACAAAATTAATCAATCAACTGTTATGCGCTGTTATTTTAAGCATAAGCGTCGTTACTGGCTATGCACTAGATAGCCAATTACTACCAGACGTAAAAGCTGGTGTAGTAAGTTTACGTTTAAAAGATCCAACGCGCGAGGTCGGCTACACCGTAGGCGATGTGCTAACACGCCACATGGTGATTAGCATCAAAAAACCTTACAAACTCATTAATGAATCTCTCCCCATTATCGGCTACGAAAAGCGCTACAGAGGCCAACCAATTGGAATCGATTTAAGCGACATTCAACATACCAGCAAAGATGCAGGCGATGCGGTTCTTCATGATTTAACGTTGAGTTATCAAATTTGGACGAGTAAAACCGTGGTTAAACCTGGTGCGCTTCCAGCAGAATATTTACATCTGATTAATGTGAAATCTAAAGGCAAAGAGGTCGTGAAATATCGTATTCCCAGCTTTGAATTTAATATTTCACCAATTGCGCGTTTTGGTCAAATAAAAATTGAAAATGACATGAGTAAATATCAAGGCCCATTACTACTTAATAACGCACCTGAGAAACAACGTCTAAAGATTTTGTTAACCATATTAGCATTGAGCTTACTAGGGCTAATTTACATGCTAGGTAAATATACTTGGCTGCCACGCATGGGTGGGCCATTTGCCAAAAGCTATCGCCAAATTCATAAACTCTCTAAGACATCACAAG
>JANNOS010000154.1:0-16733 GCA_031399315.1 Methylophilaceae bacterium
CTTTTCTGAGCGGCCCTATAGGATAAACACGAAATCCAAATAGCGAATCACCGATACCGCCTCCCAGTGTTTCTAGGTTCGCCCACCAGTTAGAGATTTTGCGACCCTGCACGCGAATATTGGGCGCACTGGCATCAAAAATCGGTTTTCCTAGAATCATAGCATCAGGATTTTTCATGGATTCATCCATAAACTGTGGGATTAAATCCGAGGGATGCTGCCCATCGGAATCCATAGTAAGTACATGTGTAAAGCCTTCGGCAGAGGCAATATGAAGTCCATGCAGAACGGCAGCGCCCTTGCCTTTATTACATGGTAAATGAATCACTCGCAAACCATTATCTGAATTCGCCATATCGTGCAAAGTGATTTCCGACCCATCGGTGCTACCGTCAATGATTACCCAAACTGGGTTCCAGAATTGGCGGGCGGTACGCACAGTTTCATATACTTTGACACCAGGATTGTAGCTGGGAATAAGGACCATATGCGTCTTCGAAGGGCTACTCATGGCAATGTTGTCCTCTGTGAATTGAGTTTGGTACTCAGATTATTATAATTAACATCAGAATGTAAGCGCTGCTTGGCGCAAGGCTGTAAAGTCTCATTAAAGTACTCTTCAAGTTCTGCCATAAAATGGTGGGGGTTGTCTGGCGGTGAGAAACGTTTACCTAATTTTATTTTATAACGCACGGGCATGGGCGGCTTGCGAAACAGCGACCAGCCTTTGCTTAAATAGGGTGAGTTAGTTTCTATAATGACGGTTTGCACAGGCACCTTTGCCTGGTGAGCAATCAAAGCTACACTGCCCTTCAAAGCATTGATAGGTTGCCGCACAGTGCGCGTGCCTTCGGGAAACAAAAGTAAATGGCTACCGGTTTTAAAGTCTTCAGTAGCCTGCCTCACCATATGCCGTATCGGCTCATTACGGATATAACGCGCCAGTCGGGCACCTGCGCCTAAGAAAATATTGTTCATCAGCTCTGCCTTCATCACACACGCAACATTTGGTAAGCGTGAGATCACCATGACGGCATCCAATAAACATGGATGGTTAGGGGCGATAATCATTGGGGTGTCGTTACGCAGTACATCTAATTCGGTTAAATCAAAGCTACAGCGCTGGGAGGCGCTCAAACTGGCTAAATATGCGCGGAAAGTGATCATAATGACATAACGGCCTAGGTAGATGGCATAACGCTCAGGTAGCAAAGGGTAAAGCATGCTGGCTATCAATGTCCAACATAAACTCAAGAAACCCAGCCAGATCAATCCTAAATATAGGACAAGATAATCATAAAGTTGCAGGAAGAAACCCGAAACGGAATTTGTCTTTATCCAGCTCATGCGGATTCTATCGCCGATTGAATGGTGGCTTCAATCTCAACCAATAAATCGTGACGGCAGATATCCGCTTGTATAAACATGGCGTTAATCTGGCCATTCAAATGATTGTGCAATTGTGCACGCACCGCATCCAAATCTTTAGGCTGGCGGATATATACCCTGAGGAAAGTATCCTGCAAGTTAAATCTCGGCTGACCCAACACGCGGTTGGCTTCTGCAATGACAGTCTCAAGATTCAATAAGGATTCTCTAGTTTGCGCTGCAACATCTGATGCATGTTGTGTCTGGTGGCCGACGATGCTGGCCGTACCAGAGATGAATAAAGTGGCCTTGTTGCCGCTGCGCAATAAAGTAGCGCGCGAAAAACTTGGGGTAAGTGGCCCGTATTGCCTAGGATAGTCATAAGCCTTGATTTGGCGTGGATTCTCAATGGCCACGGCTTTTGTCTTGCCTGCCAGGAATGCAATGCTTAACGGGCCATTTGCTAAGCCTAGCGCGCAGGCGGCAGATAACTCGCTCCCTACTTCCCGGCCACTCTGCATCAAAATGTGTTTGCGGCCCACGTTAAACTGGTGATATCGCTCTAAATCATGGCTAATATCATTAATATCCGCCATGTAATTCCAGAAGCGGTAAACATGGGAATAGCCTAGATCATCAATCAATGCGAATATCTGGCGATAAGCGGATTCGGTAGCCTGCTGCAATAAGGAAATCTCATTTCCATTTTGCAGAGACTGCCCTTGTGAAAAGGCTAGCTCATCCAAACGAATGACACCGAACAGTAGCTCATCATTCAATCGATATTGAATCGCCCCTTTGTTACCGCTGACGACATGACTGCTACTGGTATTTTCTGAACATATATCGCTCAGCCATAATTCGCAGGCTATGTTTTCACCTGCTAGAACTGGCGTATTTAAATGGATTTTAGGTACTTCGTTAAGACCATCTGGATTATTTTCGTTAAAACACACAATCCCTAAAATCCTGTCTTGCCACGCCTGCGCTTGCCGCAGCACATCAGGAAAAGGCATGTACTCTATTTTTATGCCCATTATCGATAACTCACCAATTCAATATCATATGAAAGTTAGGGGATAGGACTTCATAGATGGTTCTCACAGATGATTACTTCCGCTATTAAGGGTTGATTATAGCGCATGGTTTTTATGTGAACGCAGCTTTTTTATTTTCTCATCAGCAAATAAAAAAACCTAGTCATCTCTGACTAGGCTATATATTTGGCAGGGCATACGGGTATCGAACCCACGATAAACGGATTAGGAGTCCGCTGTTCAATATGTTTTAATACCATTGATATTTTGATCGTGTGCCAGATTAGATCAACACCATATTTACTGAACGCCGTAACGATTGCGGCAATTTCTGACCACGGCCGAAGCGAACAACTAAATCAGGCCGATGGGAACCGATTCCAAGAGAAGCTGCAAATTGTGGCCTTACTGTCGACACTTCGACTGGCTGATTGAGAAACGCATTTTTAATCCCTAAAGCAGTAGCCTGCAGCGCAAAACGCTCGTAACAACGGCCAACTTCAACCCAATTTTCTTTGTTCGAGGTATTTGACACAAAAATAGCAATCCCAGCTGAGCTTCGCACTTGTTTTGCATATTTATCGTTCTCACTCTTCGATGTAACCAACAAATCAAAGAATAAATTGCCAAGCCATGTTGGAATGGAAGGATTGCCTAATGTTGCAGTATATAAGCCATCTCCAGTTCGGACTGCCTCACTAGCATTAAATCGAATCCACTCCTTGAGTTCCTTGATAAAAGCCGGGTTGTTCATTTGAGATGTATTGCCTTGAACAACGTACTCAAGAACGCTCTCCATCGCTTTATGCTCTGTTAAAATGATCATCTGAACGTTTTGTCCAGTGCCAGCCTGCTCTAACAATTTAAGCTCCCGACTGGAAATAGGTTTGCCATCATACTCGGCACGCGTACTCTGACGTTCTGGTATCGCTTGAAAGAGCGCAGATTCGAAGGCTTTCGTGGGTTCCAAATCTATATGGAGCATACCATCTCTTGTACCATCGAATAAAACATGGCCTTTCAGACCGTTAGCCAATGAAGCTTGAACTAGGTTTTCGGTTGCGCAACCTAGCGAGACGAATAAATGGTGATCATCTGGATCTACTATAGGACACTGGCGCGAAAAATCAGGCAAAATTGAAACTGCATGATCTTCAATGCGAAACTTCCAGCATTGCGTGTTGTGGCTTGATGGTGCCAAAGTCGCGTAGTGCACGAGTTCATGCAACAGTGCCGACTTGTCGTGGACATCTACCTTGCCGTGTCTCCATGTGTTTTGCACAGCCTGTTCGTAACTTTCAGAGTTTTTTGCAGGCGTACAAGCCTGTATTGTTGCCAACCCACCTAAAGCAGCTGCAGAAACAATAAACTCTCTTCTAGAAACCATTGCACATCTCTTTCAGCTGCAAACATCAAGAGCATGAATGTATCATTAGTATTAAAACTATCTGTGCGCTAAAACACATAATGACTAATTTCTTCAACACAATCTAAAAGAAATTGTTTGATATTGAAAATAATGTGCGGAGTTGAATGTTGCAATGGATCGTGACTGCTCACTGTCAAGCTTTAGTCACGCAAATGAAAAAGCGGCTTAGAGGTATTTCACTCTAAACCGCTTGGATATTGGTAGGGCGTGCGGGGATCGAACCCACGACAAACGGATTAAAAGTCCGCTGCTCTACCAGCTGAGCTAACGCCCCATTGAGTTAGTTTAGTTAAACTATTTGGGTAAATCTGGTGTTTGACACATTTTCGTAGGTAATATGCATTAACTACGAAAGGGCGCAATTATGCTAGAAACTGGACGTTTGGTCAACGACTGTTTCGGGGGTTTTTAAGTTATTTTCAAGTTACCGCCTACAAAATAGCGTTTATACGGTTTTACTAAAAATACATATTCAAAAACTTGTGTAAACATCTGTGAATAAAAAACTTTTCCCCTGATATAATTATGGGCTAATTAATGGGCTTTTATGAGAGTTATTTTACTATGAGAATTATTTTATTAGGTGCGCCAGGTGCTGGTAAAGGCACACAGGCCACGTTTATTAAAGAGAAATTTAACATTCCACAAATTTCTACTGGGGATATGCTCCGTGCCGCAGTTAAAGCTGGCACGCCACTTGGCTTAGAGGCCAAAGGCCACATGGATAGTGGCGGCTTGGTGCCAGATGCGGTGATTATTGGGCTTGTAAGCGAGCGTATTAAAGAGGCCGATTGTGCAAACGGCTTTTTGTTTGATGGCTTTCCCCGCACGATTCCGCAGGCCGATGCCATGAAAAATGCAGGCGTGGGTATTGATTATGTCGTTGAGATTGATGTGCCAGATAGCGCGATTGTAGAGCGCATGAGCGGGCGCCGTAGCCACCCAGCCAGTGGCCGTACTTATCACGTTAAATTTAATCCGCCAAAAGTGGCTGATAAAGATGACTTAACGGGTGAAGATTTAGTGCAACGCGATGATGACAAAGAAGAAGTTGTTAAAAAGCGTCTTGATGTTTATCACTCTCAGACTAAACCTTTGGTAGACTATTATGCCAACTGGGCAAAAAGTGGTGTTGCTGGCTCGCCTAAGCACGTCAAGGTAAACGGCTTAGGCGAAATGGATGCCATTAAACATGCTATATTTTCTGCACTAGTTTAAATTAATGCAAATCGAAAAGCCCGCACATCCTGCGGGCTTTTTTATTCCTTTATTCTAGGTGGCTTAAGGTATAATTTTGCTTTTCAGATTTTAGTGATTTCAGCATGCAACAGCAGTATCCGTTTAAACAAATCGAGCAAGAAGCGCAACAATATTGGGAAGCCAATCAAACATTTGCCGCGTCTGAAAAATCAGATAAGCCAAAATATTATTGTTTATCGATGTTCCCCTACCCGTCTGGCCGTTTGCATATGGGCCACGTACGCAACTACACCATTGGCGACGTACTCAGCCGCTTTCACAAAATGAAGGGTTTTAACGTGATGCAACCCATGGGTTGGGACGCGTTTGGTTTGCCTGCAGAAAATGCTGCAATTAAAAACAACACCGCGCCAGCCAAGTGGACCTATGAAAACATAGAACACATGAAAACCCAGTTGAAGCAATTGGGGTTGGGCGTGGATTGGGCGCGTGAAATTGCCACTTGCAAGCCAGAGTATTACAAATGGGAGCAGTGGCTGTTTACCGAGTTGTTCAAAAAAGGACTGATTTACAAAAAAACCTCAACCGTGAACTGGGATCCAGTCGATGGGACGGTTTTGGCTAACGAACAGGTGATTGATGGTCGTGGTTGGCGCAGTGGCGCGCTGGTGGAAAAGCGTGATATTCCACAATATTTTATGAAAATCACTGCCTATGCGGAAGAGTTACTAAACGACTTAGATAAATTGGATGGTTGGCCAGAGCAGGTTAAAACCATGCAACGCAATTGGATTGGTAAAAGCTACGGTTGCGAAGTGGAGTTTCCAATTGTAGACCAAAATGACACCTTAAAAGTATATACCACACGGCCAGACACCCTGATGGGCGCGACTTATGTGGCAGTGGCAGCAGAGCATGCACTTGCGACTTTGGCTGCGCAAAATAATCCTGCATTGACTGAGTTTATTGCCGAATGCAAACGTGGTAGCGTGGCAGAAGCAGATGTGGCCACGGCTGAGAAAAAGGGCATGGAAACAGGCTTATTTGTCACGCATCCATTGAACGGTGAGCAACTACCAGTTTGGATGGCTAACTATGTATTAGCCAGCTATGGTGAAGGGGCTGTGATGGCCGTGCCAGCGCATGACGAACGCGATTTTGAGTTTGCAAATAAATATAGCTTGCCAGTTAGAGCCGTTGTTAAACAATCTGATGATGATGTTTTGCCGATGACAGAACATGGTGTTTTATTTGACTCTGCTGAGTTCAATGGTTTGGATTTCGAGCAATCATCAGATGCAATCTCATCTGCTTTAAGCACAAAAAAATTAGGTAAAAAACGCACCCAATTCCGCTTACGCGATTGGGGTGTTTCTCGCCAACGCTATTGGGGCTGTCCAATTCCTATTATCCATTGTGCAAAATGTGGCGAGGTACCCGTGCCTTTAGCGCAACTGCCAGTGGTATTGCCAGAAAATGTCGTCATGGATGGTGTAGGTTCACCCATCAAAAAAGACCCAAGCTTCTACGAAACTACTTGTCCAACTTGTAACGGCAAAGCCACACGCGAAACGGATACTTTAGACACATTCTTTGAGTCGTCTTGGTATTTCGCACGCTATGCTAGCTTTGATAGTTACAACGCGATGGTTGATGAGCGGGCGAATTATTGGTTGCCAGTTGACCAATATGTGGGCGGTATTGAGCATGCAATTTTGCATCTTTTATACGCACGTTTCTTTAATAAATTGATGCGTGATGTAGGTTTGATTAAAAACGATGAGCCGTTCACCAACCTGCTTACGCAAGGCATGGTGCTCAAAGACGGCTCTAAAATGAGTAAATCCAAGGGCAACACGGTAGACCCGCAACAGTTGATAGACACTTACGGCGCTGATACTGCGCGCCTATTTATGATGTTTGCCGCACCGCCAGAGCAAAGCCTAGAATGGGCAGATAGTGGTGTGGAAGGTGCTAGCCGTTTTTTGAAACGCTTGTGGAAAGCTTGTTATGAGCATGTTAGTTTGGGTGAAATTAAAGCCTACAGCCAAGGTGAATTATCAACAGAGTTAAAGCAATTACGTTTGCAATTACACCAAACCATTGAAAAAGTGGGCGATGATTATGGCCGTCGTCACAGCTTTAACACGGCTATTTCTAGCGTGATGGAGTTGATGAACGCGCTTGCAAAAATCGAAGCGATTGACGAGTTAACAAGAAGCGTACGCCAAGAAGTACTGCAAAACGTGGCATTACTACTTTCACCAATAGTCCCGCATATTTGCCAAGCATTATGGCAAGAACTATGCCCTACAAGCCATATTCTAAGCGCTTTCTGGCCTATGCCTGACAAAGCCGCCATGGTGCAAGACAGTATTGAATATGTGGTGCAAGTTAACGGAAAACTGCGTGGCAACTTAAGTGTGCCGCGTGAAACGGATAAAACAGCGATTGAAGCTTTAACCATAAAGCAAGACTTTGTCACTAAATTCTTGGTAGATGGCACATCTGTGCGTAAAATCATTGTTGTGCCAAATAAACTGGTAAATGTTGTGATTAGTTAATTTAGCACTTGTAACTTGAACCCTTGGAATTTAAATCATAGGATAAATGTTGAAATCTAGCCTGCACACGCTTTTCTACGCTATTTTAATTATCAGCTTAACTAGCTGCGGATTTCACATGCGCGGCGCGACTGACATCTCATTTAACAGCATATTTATTCAAGGCAACACACTGGTCATTAACAAAAACCTTAACAAAACCCTACGCAGTAACGATGTAAAAGTATTATCTAGCCCAGAAGGCGCTGATTTACTGCTTGAGATGGTGGGTGAAGAGAGCGAAAAGCGTATTCTTTCGATTGGTGGCCAGGGTACAGTAAACGAGTTTGAGCTTTATTACCGCGTGCATTACCGTACAAAACAGGCCAGTGCCGAGTTATGGAGTCCAGTGCAAACAGTTGAAGCTAGACGTGACTACACTTATAGCGATGCTAATTTACTTGCAAAACAGCGTGAAGAAAAACGTCTAAACGATGATATGCAAGCTGATGTAATTAGCGGCTTAATGCGCAGGCTGTCAGCGCTTAAAAAATAGACTTCCTAATACATGGCGCGTTTAGAACAAAATCAACTTAAACAACATGTTACGAATAATTTATCACCACTTTATGTCTTAGTGGGCGATGAGCCACTCGCCCAAACTGAATGCCTCGACTTAATTCGTCAAGCCGCGCGCAAAGCTGGCGCGGAGGAGCGCAGTAGTTTTATTGTAGAGCGTAATTTTAACTGGCAGCAGATTGGGCAGTTTTCACAGTCTCTTTCACTCTTTTCCTCATTGCGTATACTCGAAATTCATATCCCAAGCGGTAAGCCTGGTGTAGAAGGCGGCAAGGCACTTAGTGAATTAGCATCAAATACCATTCCCGACACCACTACCATTATTGTGCTACCCGCCCTAGAGCGCGAAGCTAAGAACAGTGCTTGGTTTGGCGCATTGCAAGCGGCCTGCACACTCATTGAATTAAAAGAAATAACACCCAACCAACTGCCCAACTGGCTCGCAGCAAGGCTAGCTCAGCAAAACCAAAGCACCGACAATGCATCATTAACATTTATTGCCCATCAAGTTGAGGGCAACTTATTGGCTGCACATCAAGAAATTCAAAAACTGGCATTACTCTACCCCGCTGGCGAAATTAGCGCTGATGCCGTGCGAGAGTCGGTACTCAATGTATCGCGATATGATGCGTTTCAACTAGGTGATGCGGTACTAGCCGGCGATGCAGAGCGCACCACGCGCATTTTGCAAGGCTTGCAAGATGAAGGCGGAAGCGCGGTTGCGGTCATGAACCCGCTGATGTGGGTATTACGTCCTTTGGTGCGTATAAAGCACGCCGAAGCGCGCGGCGAAAATCTTATGAATGCGATGGCTAGTGCACGTATTTATGGCGATAGACAAAATTTAGTTAAGCGCGCACTTGGTCGATTAAGTATCCGCCAGCTTGAAGCGGCACTGCAAAAACTATGTGATATTGATAGAACGGCCAAAGGCGTCATGCAGGGCGATGCCTGGCTGGAGCTTTCTCGGTTGTGTTTTGGCTTAGCCAAAGTGCGCGGACGTTAAAATTTACAAAACAAGTATAATGACGGCTATGGATATTAAAAACTATATGAACGGTGTGGGCGAAGCAGCGCGTAAAGCTTCGCGTGCCATGGCTGCGGCCGACACCAACACCAAAAACCAAGCGTTGTTGCATATTGCTGCGGCTATTTTGCGCGAAAAAACGACGCTTCTAAACGCCAATCAGCAAGATTGTGCTGCAGCAAAAGCAAATGGCTTAGATGCGGCCATGCTAGAGCGTCTTACACTGACTGATAAATCTATCGCCAGCATGGCTGAAGGCTTACAGCAAATCGCTGGCTTGCCTGACCCTATTGGCGAAATGAGCAATTTTAAATATCTACCTAGTGGTATTCAACTGGGGCAAATGCGTGTGCCCTTGGGCGTCATCGGCATTATTTATGAAGCACGGCCAAACGTGACGGTAGACGCGGCTGGACTTTGCATTAAGTCTGGCAACGCCTGTATTTTGCGCGGTGGTAGCGAAGCCATTCACTGCAATCAAGCGCTTGCCAAACTAGTGCATGAAGGCTTAGAACTGGCAGGTTTGCCACAAGCAGCGGTGCAAGTGGTGGAAACCACCGACCGCGCCGCAGTGGGTGAGTTGATTACCATGAAGCAATATGTGGATGTGATTGTGCCACGTGGCGGCAAAGGCCTGATTGAGCGCATTAGCAACGACGCGAGGATTCCTGTCATCAAGCATTTGGATGGCAACTGTCACGTCTATGTGGATGATGAAGCCGACTTTGATAAAGCGCTGCGTGTGTTGGAAAATAGCAAAACGCAACGACTTGGTACTTGCAATACAGCAGAATCATTATTGATAGCACGTTCTGTCGCTAAAAACATGCTACCAAAACTGGCAGACATGCTGACTGAACACGGCATTGAGATTCGCGGCTGTGCTGAAACACTAGCCTTAGTCCCTCAATATGTAAAAACTGGGCAAGCCAAGCCTGCGACTGAAGAAGACTTTTATACCGAATACTTGGACGCCATTATTTCGTGCAAAGTGGTCAGTGGTTTAGATGAAGCCATCGCGCACATTAACCAATATTCTAGTCAGCATACCGAAGCTATCGTCACAGAAAACTATACCAAAGCGCGCCGATTCCTGCGCGAAGTGGATAGCAGCAGCGTCATGGTGAATGCCAGCACGCGCTTTGCTGATGGCTTTGAATATGGCTTAGGCGCTGAAATTGGTATCTCTACCGATAAGTTGCACGCACGCGGCCCTGTGGGTTTAGAAGGCCTCACATCGCTTAAGTACATTGTGCTGGGTGATGGGCACGTGAGAGCATAACTTTTGGATAACACTTAAACATGGATACCTTGAGCCACGCACTTTGGGGATACGGCTTATTTGGCTATAAACGCTATGCGGCGTTGGCTTTGTTTTTTGGTGCAATGCCCGATTTAATCTCGTTTGGCGCGTTCATGTTTTTGCAAGTAATTCAAGGTGCTTGGCAACCTGGTGCGCCGCCAATCAACACGCTGCCAAGTTGGCTTTTTCTAAACTACTCAATTGGGCATAGTTTTATAGTAAGTCTCTCAGTCATTGGTTTGGTGGCGCTGTGGCGTAAACCCATTGCGTTTGCCATGCTGGGCTGGCCGTTTCATATTGTGTTGGATTTTCCATTCCACTCTTTTAAATACTTCCCCACACCGATGTTTTGGCCGATTTCGGACTTTAAAATTGATGGCATTCCCTGGTCACATTGGTATATTTGGTTTCCAAATGTGGCTGGAATTATGTTACTTTTTTACTATCGTAAACAACAGCGTCATCGTCAAAAGCAACAAAAAATATGAAGCTTATCGGACTTTTAGGCGGTACTTTCAATCCTATTCACTATGGCCATTTACGCGCGGCGCAAGAGCTAACAACTGCGCTGAATTTTAGCGAGTTGCGCTTTATTCCTGCCGCAAATCCACCACACAAACCTGCGCCTGAAGTATCTGCTGGGCATCGCGCAGCCATGGTGGAGCTGGCCATTTGCAACAACCCATTATTTAAACTAGACACCTGTGAATTGGCGCGCACTGGCGCCTCTTATACGTTCGACACGCTAATTTCACTGCGCGAGGAGTTAGGTCAGCGGGTATCGCTTTGCTGGATTATGGGCAGCGATGCGTTTGCTAAACTCAACACTTGGCATCGCTGGGACGAGCTGCTCGACCACTGCCACATCATTTTGGTGCAGCGACCAAATATTGAAAATAAGCCTACACTACCTGAAGAGCTGACAGCATTTCTGCGAGAAAATTACACCGAGAATATAGACGATTTATCTGAAGAATCAGCAGGTTATATTCACATGCAAAAAATCACGCCACTGGATATTTCTGCTACTAAAATTCGCGAAGCATACAAAACAGGCCAGAGCGCACGCTATTTAATGCCCTACAATGTAATTGAATATATCACTACGCATAAGCTGTATTCATAGCAAACGATAGGCATAATTCGCCATGCAATCCATGCGCGTTTTTTGCGTAATGGCTGCGATATTTTCATCACAAAAAGCCATATTTGGCACAATTTGATTGGCTATCCAGCCATGCATAATTAATTTGCGCGCTTTGATTGCTTCTACCGTGAGCAAACTGTGGTTGATGCAACCCAGTTTCATACCGACCACCAAAATCACTGGAATATTAAGCGCAGTAGCCAAATCTGCGACATTTTCTTTGTCATTTAATGGTACTAAAAACCCGCCCGCACCCTCTACAATGACGATATCAGCCAGCTTTGTGAGCACATCAAAGGCCTGTTTAATCACCTCGGTTTTAATTTCAACACCCGCTCTTTCAGCCGCAATGTGTGGCGCAATCGCCTCTTTAAAACTGTAAGGATTAATCAACTCGCGCGGTGCTTTTACATTACTAGCTGCTTCTAATTTAAGCACATCATCATTCACCCACGCGCCATCTACAAAATCGCAACCTGCCGCAACGGGTTTCATACCTATTACTTTGTAACCTTGCGCAACGTAATCGCTTATTAACTTGCAGGCTACGTAAGTTTTGCCAATGTCAGTATCCGTTCCAGTTATAAAAAAAGCTTGTTTCACTGTTTTAAAATCAAGTCCGTTTTTTAAAAGTAATCGGCGAGACGCCATCTTCGAAATGTAGCTTCTGCGCTGCTTTCCAAGCATGACCATACACCACCTCAAATGTCGCAGGTAACTTGCCGCCATCTTCTTTTAAACCAATACGAAATTGCTCGTATTGTTGCGTTAAGTTTTGCAAAAAACCCCTGCCTTGCAAGCCACGTGCACGGCCATGTGTAGCGTTATGTGCACCGATACTTTTTAAATCTTGCATTACCGCTTTCACATCATCATAAGTTAAGGTGTAGCGTTCTACATCAAGCACTGGCGTACTAAAACCCGCACGAATTAAGGCATCACCAATATCATGCATATCAATAAATCTACTCACATGTGTATGCCCATTAGTGCTAGCAGCACGCAGCTCTTTTAATGTATCTGGGCCAAAGGTGCTGAAGACGAATAAAGATTCTGGTTGCAGCACGCGGGCAACTTCCCTAAACGCGCCATCTAAATCGTTACACCATTGCAATGCAAGGCTAGACCACACCATGCCAAGGCTGCCGTCAGCAATGGGTAGGTTTTCAATATCCGCACAGATGAGTTTTTTATTAGCAAATAGCTTTTGTAAAAAAGGTTGTTGCATGGAAGTTTTTTGCAGCATATTTAATGCAATATCTAAGGAATAAACCTGCGCACTTTTAAAGCGTTTTTGCAAACCAAAGCTGCCATAGCCTGTGCCACAACCCGCATCCAGTATGGATTGTGGGGCAATCTTAACTAAATCTAAACGACTTAGCATTTCTTCGCGCACCAGCTTTTGCAGCACTGCGGCAGCGTCGTAGGTTTCAGCTGCGCGATTAAACGAAGCCCGTACGCGCGCCTTATCTAACCTATATGCGTCAGCTAAAGAAACGTCATCTATCAAAACGGCATCTGTCATGCTTACAGCGCTTATACTTGAGGCTCAAGAAACTGATTGAGCGTTTCTATAAACTGATCGCTATGCGATAAAAACGGTGCATGCGCAGCGCCAGATATCACGCGTAAATATCCCATCGGCAGTTGTTGCATCATCCAGTGTGCCGCTTGCACTGGTGTGAGCGTGTCACGGTCACCATGAATCAACAATGTTGGTTTGCGAATATTGGCAATTTCTTCGCGCAAATCAGATTCAAGCAAAATATGCAAAGCACGATTTAACGTGGTTTGGGTTGGCGTTGGTTTCGTTTCAAAAGTCTGCCGCAATTGCTTAATGGTGTTGCGCGCATCTTTGGCTTTCATGCACTGCAAGGTTAAAAATTGCATCATGGCATGCTTGTAATCATGGTTCACATTATTCGCAAAAGTATTAAAATTGGCTGGGTCAACACCTGCTTGCCAATCAGGGCTACTCACAAATTTCGGTGTTGAGCTTACCAATATCAAGCGCCGTATACGGTCTGGCTGATTAAGCGCGATGCGTTGCGCAACCAAACCACCCATAGACCAACCTAGCACATCACACACCCCTGGAATCACTTGCGCAACTTCATCCGCAATAGAATGTAAATGGTATGGCTCAACAGGTCGGCTGCGCCCCATGCCAGGCAAATCGATTAAATACAAAATGTAATGTTCTGACAAACGCTTTACTAAAGGATGCCAAACACCACTATGCATGCCCCAGCCATGAATCATGACAAGTGGCTGGCCTTGGCCGACGATTTCTACATTGCAATTCATAATTGCATGTCCTTTTCTGCTGCATTTAGCGCTTCGGCTAATGTTAATACATCATGTTTACTATGTGCGCTTGATAGCGAAATGCGTAACCGCGCCGTATTCACAGGCACGGTAGGCGGACGAATGGCTGGCACTAAAATACCTTGCTTTTGTAAGTGCTCACTTAAGCCAACAGCCTCATGGTTATTACCTACCAACAATGGTTGAACTGCTGTTATGGAAGGCATAAGCTGCCATTTTTTTAAGTGTAAGTTTTGCTTGAGCGTTTGAATTAAATCTTGTAAATGTGTGCGCAAATCATCACCGTGTTCGATGAGATTTACCGATTCGGTCAATGTTGCAGATAAAGCGGGTGGTGCGGGTGTGCTATACACGTAACTTTTTGCTGTTTGGATTAAGTAATCAATCACCACTTGCTCGCCCGCCACAAATGCACCCGCTACACCAGCCGCTTTACCTAAAGTCGCCATCATAATAATCCGCGGCGACTTAATCTTAAAGTAACTTAGTGACCCCGCGCCATGTTCGCCCAATACGCCAAAACCATGCGCGTCATCCAAGTAAAGATACGCATCATATTTTTCACATAATGCTAGATATTCTGGAATCGGTGCAATATCGCCATCCATACTAAATACAGCATCCGCTGCGATGAGTTTATGTTTTGCACTGCTGGCTTTAAGTAATTTTTCGAGCGCAGCTACGTCGTTGTGTGCATAACGATGAAATTCTGCTAGCGAATAATAGCTACCTTCATTCAAGCAAGCATGATTCAATTTATCGGCAAAAATCGCGTCACCGCGCCCTACCAGCGCACCCAGCACGCCAATATTCGCCATATAACCTGTGCTAAACACCAACGCGGCTGGCATGTTCACAAACTTCGCTAAGCGCTTTTCTAAAGTATCGTGGTAGCGATGATGCCCAGTAATTAAATTGGATGCGCCACTGCCCACACCAGAATCCCCCGCCGCTTGCTGCATGGTCGCGATGAGTTTGGGGTGATTGGCCAAGCCGAGATAATCGTTACTGCAAAAGGATAAGTATTTTCTATCATTTGCAACAATATGCTCTGCTTGCGGCGAATCTAGTAAACGCCGTTGACGCATCAAGCCATCGGCTTTGCGTTGTTCAAGCTCTGCGTGTAAAGCACTTAACATAATTAAATTTTGTTAATACCTAGATTTTATTGATACCCAGCTTGGCAAACAGTTTCTTATCAGTTTCCGCTTCTGGGTTACCCGTGGTAAGTAACTTTTCACCATAAAAAATACTGTTTGCCCCCGCAATAAAACACAGCGCCTGAATGCCTTCGTGCATACTTTGGCGACCCGCCGATAAGCGCACAAAGCTTTGTGGCATAGTAATACGCGCCGCCGCGATGGTACGCACAAATTCAATCGGATCTAGCTCTTCTGTACCATGTAGTGGCGTACCTTCTACCTGTGTGAGCAAGTTAATTGGTACACTTTCTGGCGGGCGTTCCATGTTTGCCAATTGTGCCAGCAAGCCCGCACGCTGATTGCGCGATTCGCCCATGCCAATAATGCCGCCACAGCACACGTTAATATCTGCGCTGCGCACGCGGTCTAAGGTTTCTAGTCTGTCTTGATAAGTACGCGTAGTAATTACATCACCATAAAACTCTGGTGCGGTATCCAAGTTATGGTTGTAATAATCCAAACCCGCATCTTTCAGTTGTTCAGCTTGGCCGTTTTTTAGCATGCCCAACGTTGCGCAGGTTTCTAAGCCCATGGCTTTCACTTCAGCAATCATTTTTAGCACGGGTTCTAAATCGCGCTGTTTTGGGCCACGCCAAGCTGCGCCCATGCAAAAGCGGCTCGCCCCATTGTCTTTGGCCTCTTGGGCGGCTTTTACCACGTCATCTAAGGCCATCAAAGGCTCATTTTCAACATCGGTATGGTAGCGCGCCGCTTGCGGGCAATAGCCGCAATCCTCACTGCAACCACCTGTTTTTATAGATAAAAGTGTGCTCACTTGCACCGCATTTGGGTCAAAATTTGCGCGATGTACGGTTTGCGCGCGATTGATTAAATCGCTAAATGGCAGCTCAAACAAAGCGACGATTTCATCAACGCTCCATCTATTAACAATTACCGACTCAGATTTACAAGTTTTTAATAATTCTGTGTTTATAATGGCTGTATTAGCTGGGTTTTGTGCGGTTTCTAGCATGACTTACCTCAATTATGTATTTGATTTAATAAGGAAATTATAAGCTGTAAAGTTAATATGAAGCAACTGCTAAACCAATGGTTAAAAAATAGTCAATTGTTAAATTTTGGCTTAAATTTAGATGTTGTAAAACACACTATTTTTAAACCAAATTGTCTATTATGTGCATCGCCACAATCCACTAATATTAATATTAACGTCCATGGGCTTTGCAGCCCATGTTTAAATGAACTACCACTGCATGCAAATAGCAGCTGCCCACAATGTGGGCTAAGCTCAAGTGGGCAATTATGCGGTAGTTGTATTAGCTCACCGCCCGATTTTGATGCCACCCACGCGGTTTTTTTGTATCAATACCCTATTGATAAAATGATGCAGCGTTACAAATATGGCAGTTTGCTTAATATTAGCCACACTTTTGGTACGCTATTAGCTGAAAAAATTGCTGAGAAAACCAGACTTAATAATATAGATTTAATCATCCCCATGCCCATGCACCCGCAGCGATTAAAAGAGCGTGGTTTTAATCAAGCGCTTGAAATTGCTAAAGTATTGACTAAAAATCACCCACAAAAATTAGATTATAAAAGCGTAATA
>JANNOS010000077.1:0-10719 GCA_031399315.1 Methylophilaceae bacterium
GGTGCGCTCCGGCAGAAAGTCTAGTTGAGCCTGCGAACCGTTGAGCCAGCCCTTACCCGCTATGCCGCCTGAACCCAGTGCAATTGTCGCTTGTATGGTGTGATAGCCCGCTCCCAAAGGATCTTGCGATGGGTCAAATAAAATTTCGATACGTTTTCTTTGGTAACCATGCAACATCGACCAAAAAAACGGCATACAGCCACCAATTAATATTGTTAAGCCGATTAAAAAACGCCAACTTATGCCAGCTAGAAAAATCACAAAGATGCCCGATCCACTAATGAGCAACGCAGTGCCTAAATCTGGCTGTTTCATGATTAATATGACAGGAATAAGTAATAAAAATGCGGCGATAGCAAAATCAGCCGCGCGAGGACTTGCTTCGCGTTTGCTAAAATACCAGGCTAACATCATAGGGACGGCAATACGCATAATTTCGGAGGGCTGAATTTTAATGACCCCCAAGTCTAGCCACCTTTGTGCGCCATGGCTTACATGGCCAAAGACCTCCACAATAATTAACAGGAAAACACCAAGTAAATAGAGTGGTGGCGCAATTCGCTCTAATAGTTGCGGTTGAACATTTGTAACTAGCCACATCAGACATAAAGCGATAGTGATATTGACAAGTTGTGCGCTGATTTTATCAATGCTTTGCCCAGAGGCGCTGTAAAGTACAAATAGGCCCACTAATATAGTAAAAAGCACGCAAGCCATTAAAAAAGTATCAATATGCTTAAATAGACTTTGGAGCATCTCAGTAATCATGTAGGCACTCAATCATAATGTTCATCTTCTGATGCATTTGTTGCGGGGTTGGTAGGGCTAACGCCAACGATTCCACTTGGCTTGGTTACTTCAGATTCTTTTGCAGGTTCAATAGCTGGAATTTTCCCTAGCAGGTAATAATCCATGACCTTACGCGCAATTGGCCCCGCAGCTGAGCCACCATGGCCACCATTTTCTACAATCACGGCTAAGGCAATTTTTGGATCTTCAGCAGGGGCGTAAGCAATAAATAAAGCATGATCGCGATGACGCTCATTAATAAGGTCAGCATTATATTTCTCGTTTTGTTTGATGCCTATCACCTGCGCAGTGCCAGTTTTTGCAGCAACATTATAACCTGCGTTAGCACCTACGCTGACTGCCGTACCACCTGGCAACGTTACATCAATCATGCCGAGCTTAACTATTTCTAAATTATTTTCATCTAAAGGTATTTTATCGCTAATGACTGGTTGAGTGGCATTTGCAACACCTGTTTTTGCATCGGTAATCACTGACACTAAGCGCGGACGCATGGCAACACCTTTGTTTGCTAATATTGCTGTAGCTTGTGCTAATTGCATGGGTGTGGCTAGCGTGTAGCCCTGACCTATGCCGACAATGACCGTTTCGCCCATATACCATGGTTGCTTGTAACGGCGCATCTTCCATTCTGGGGTAGGCAGTAAACCTGAAACTTCTCCTGCGATATCAATGCCGCTTTTTTGCCCAAAGCCAAAATGACGCACAAAAGTACTTAGTCGATTAATACCTAGCTCCATTGCCAAACCATAGAAAAATGTATCACACGAAATAGTAATTGCACGACGCATATCAACAATACCATGGCCACCTGGCTTCCAATCGCGGTAACGATGGCTACTGTTAGGCAAAGTATAAAATCCGCTATCACTGATACTAAAAGGCGGTTTACGTTTGTCGTTTTCTAACCCTGCTAAAGCAGCAAATGGTTTAAAAGTAGAGCCAGGAGGATAAACCCCGCGTAGCGGACGGTTAATGAGTGGTTTGTCTAGAGATTCATTAAGTAGCCTCCAGTTTTCAATATCGATACCATCAACGAATAGGTTCGAATCAAAGGTTGGCATGCTTACAAATGCCAATACTTCGCCCGTGCTAGGTTTAATTGCAACCAGTGCGCCTCTGCGTTCACCAAAAGCTGTTTCGGCGATTTCTTGTAGTTTGCTATCGGCAGATAAAATTAAATTGCTACCAGAAATGGGTGCTTGGCTTGAAAGTATACGCACGGCTTTGCCATCAGCATCAATTTCAACTTGTTGAAAGCCAGTAGTACCATGTAACACAGACTCATATGATTGTTCTAAACCACTTTTCCCAATGTGGTCAGTGCCTTTGTAATTAGAAAGTTCGTTATTTTGTGCTAACTTGCCAACATCTTTGTCATTGATGCGGCCAATATAACCAATCATGTGTGCGCCTTGTTTGCCCAGCGGGTAGCGTCGAAATAAACGAGATTTAAGTTCTACACCAGGGAAGCGAAAGCGGTTGACCGCGAATTTAGCTGCTTCAACTTCATTTAAATGTGTACGTAATGGAATGCTCTCAAATGTGCGACTTTCAGTTTTTAGTTTTTTAAAGCGTTTAAGATCCAAAGGGCTTACTTCAACTAGTTTGGCTATTTCAGAAATGGTTATATCCAAATCTTCAACTTTAGATGGCGTAATTTCTAAAGTATAAACAAAAAAATTATGTGCTAATACCACGCCATTTCTATCTGAAATCAACCCTCGATTAGGGGTGATGGGGACTATAGATATGCGATTATTTTCTGCTAGAGTTTGATAATAATCATGGCGGCTAATTTGCAAAAAATAAAAGCGTGCTGCCAACAAACTAAAGGCAATCAGTACAAAACCTCCAAGTACAGTGAGCCTTAATTTAAAACTGTGCTGTTCATTTTGATAGTTTTTAAGTTCAGGACTAGATTTCATTATGGCTAGATTTTCTTATTGAAGCATCAGCCGTTATTTATTTTTGGGCGCGTTAAGCCGCCAAAGATGAATAGCATCAATTGCCACAATAACAGCCCCATGATGATGGGCAAGAAATAAACCAAGCCTGGATTTTCGTTGCCAGCAAATAATTTTAATAGCAATATCAAAATGCGCTCAATTAACAGCAACAAAAATACATAGGCTAAAAGCTGTCCTTTGTTAAAAAGTACGAGCCTTCTTTGATAGCTTAGGGCCACGTATGCAGTGAAGCAAAAACTTAACGCGTGTTGACCTAGTAAACTGCCAGTGGCTAAATCTACTAATAAACCTGCAAGCCATGCGGTACCCACGCTGCATAGATTAGGTGCCCGTAATAACCAATATAAGACCACGACCAGCATAAAGTCTGGTCGAAAGACGATGCCTTGCCCGACCCATGGGAAAAGCTGGCACAGGAGCGCAATTAATAAGGTGATATAAATACTGACTAGGCTAGTGTGGCGCATTGGTCTTGACCTTGAGCTTAGTGCTGGGTTTTATATTATCTTTTTTGAGCCCAGTAGGTTTAGTTTCAGTAGCTTTTGGCGCTTCATTCTGCGCAGGGTTTGCTTCTTTTGCGTTGGGCAAGTCTAACAACAATAGTTGCAAATGGTTCGTCACCTCTGCGACAGGGGTGCTGATAATTTTTGCAAAAGGCGACTCTGGATTTTGCTGAATTTTAGTGACTGTAGCGACTGCTAAACCAGCCGGATAAACGCCATCAATACCAGAAGTGACTAGTTTATCGCCAACTTTAATGTCTACATTCGTGGGTAAATACGGAATATCCAAGGTATTGTTGCCCTCACCAAAAGCAATTGCACGTAGTTGATTGCGTTCAATTTGAATAGGAATTGAAAGCTCCTTATCGGTAATTAAGGTGACCTCGGAAGTAAAAGGGTAGACGCGCGTGACCTGGCCAATAACGCCTTTAGAGTCTACAACTGCTTGCCCCGCTTTAATGTTGTGTTGATTGCCACGATTGACAACAACGATATGCGTGAACGGATCACGTCCCATGTGTGATATTTCACCAAGAGTTGCTTTGGGCTGGATGGGGATGTTGCCATTTAATAAGCTGCGAAGATGTTCATTTTCAGCCTGAATTGTGCTTAGACGTTGCAATGTGACTTGATGTTCGAAGGCTTGTTGCTTAAGGATGTAATTTTCCTGCACTAACTGGTTATGCGCAGAAAAATATTTTTTTATATCGCGATACCACTCACCAGGTGCGTTAGCAACCACTTCTAATGGGTGTAATGTTGCAATAAACGCTTGGCGTACTTGTGATAAATAATTGAGCCGTGCATCTATCGCCATAGTGCTGATGGAAAGTGCGCAGAAAAATACCATGCGTGAGAAAGCGCTAGCACCACGGACGAAAAAAGCAGGGGTTTGTTGCGTTTCTAGTTTTTGATGAACGCCCTTAAGCATATCAACACGATAGCTTGAATTGATCGAACAACAAAGTCTTACTCATGCGCGAATACGTTACCTAATTTATCCATTTCTTCCAAAGCGCGGCCACAACCTCTGGCAACACAAGTAAGTGGGTCTTCTGCAACAATCACTGGTAAGCCAGTTTCTTCTACCAATAAACGGTCTAAATCACGTAACAATGCGCCGCCACCTGTCAATACCATGCCTTTTTCGGCAATGTCTGCACCTAATTCTGGTGGCGTTTGTTCAAGCGCAGATTTAACTGCGCCCACAATTGCATTTAATGGCTCTGTCAGTGCTTCTAAAATTTCATTGCTTGAGATTGTAAATTTACGTGGCAAGCCCTCGGCTAGGTTACGACCAGTCACTTCCATTTCTAATACTTCAGAGCCTGGAAAAGCAGAACCAATTTTTTTCTTAATGGCTTCAGCCGTTGGTTCAGAAATTTGCATACCGTAGTTACGACGAATGTAATCAATAATGGCTTGGTCAAATTTATCACCGCCAACGCGTTCTGATTTGGCATACACAATGCCGCCAAGTGAAATGACGCCAACTTCTGTGGTACCACCGCCAATATCTACCACCATAGAACCCGTCGCTTCTGCCACTGGCATGTCTGCACCAATCGCCGCTGCCATCGGCTCTTCAATCAAGAATACTTGTTTAGCGCCCGCACGTTCTGCAGATTCTTTAATCGCACGGCGCTCTACTTGTGTAGAACCCACTGGCACGCAAATGATAATACGCGGGCTAGGTGAAAACCAGCGAGAGTCATGCACTTTGCGTATGAAATACTTTAGCATTTGTTCGGTAATGGTAAAGTCAGCAATCACACCATCTTTCATCGGGCGAATCGCTTGAATATTAGCGGGTGCACGGCCCAGCATGCCTTTGGCATCTGCACCTACGGCTAGCAATACTTTTTTACCGTTTGGGCCGCCTTCTAGGCGAATTGCAACAACTGAGGGTTCATCCAGTACGATGCCTCTTCCACGTGCGTAAATTAGCGTATTTGCAGTGCCTAAATCGATTGCTAAATCATTTGAAAAGTAACTATTGATGAAACCAAACATATTGTTTTATCCTGTGCATTACGTAAACGTTCACAACGTCTCAAGTTTGCAAGTAAAGTTAGTTTGCAAGTAAAGGCGCGCTTAAAAATCAAGGTATAATAACGTATATTGCACTTAATATTAAGATGTAATTACAGATTGTTACAAACAAATGATAGAAACTAATTCATGGCACTCAACATAGAAGACATCAAGCGCATTGCACATCTTGCACACATAGAAATTAACGACTCAGAAGCAAACACCACGCTGATTAAGCTTTCTGGAATTTTGGGCTTAATTGAGCAAATGCAAGCTGTTGATACCACAGGCATTACACCGATGTCACATTCACAAGACTTGGTGCAACGTTTACGTGAAGATGTGGTGACACAAACCAATCAGCGTGAAGCGTTTCAAGCCATCGCGCCTGCTACTCAGGATGGCTTGTATCTCGTCCCACGCGTTGTTGAATAGAGCGTTTATATGATTAACAAAAGCCTAAAGCAATATAGCCAAATGTTGGCTAAAAAAGAAATTTCTAGTGTCGAACTTACGCAAACTTTTTTAAATCGAATTGCGCAACATAACCCCACCATTAACGCTTATGTGGCTTTGGATGATGCTAGAACATTAGCTCAAGCCAAAGCAGCAGATACCCTCATTGCAAAAGGTGAAGCGCAAGCGCTGACGGGTATACCATTTGCACAAAAAGACATCTTCTGTGCCAAAGGTTGGAAAACCACCTGTGGTTCAAAAATGCTCGCTAATTTCACTGCGCCTTACGATGCGCATGTGATTAGCCAGTTTGATGCTGCAGGTGCGGTCAATTTGGGTAAAACCAATATGGATGAGTTTGCCATGGGTTCATCTAATGAAACTAGCTATTTTGGCGGTGTTAAAAACCCATGGGATTTTGATCGTGTACCAGGCGGTAGCTCAGGCGGCAGCGCAGCAGCAGTTGCAGCAAGGCTATGTGCGGCGGCCACTGGCACCGATACTGGCGGTTCAATTCGTCAGCCTGCGTCACTTTGTGGTTTTACAGGCTTAAAACCGACTTACGGTCTGGTTTCACGCTACGGCATGATTGCGTTTGCCTCTAGCCTAGACCAAGCTGGGCCGATGGCTAAAAGTGCAGAAGATTGCGCCATGATGATGAACGTGATGGCAGGCTTTGATGAACGCGATTCCACTAGTTTAAATCACCCTAAAGAAGACTATACACGTGGTTTGGCGAGCATGTCTGGCGCACAACCACTTAAAGGTCTGCGAATTGGTTTGCCAAAAGAATATTTTGCAGATGGTCTGGAAGCCAATGTTAATGCGGTTGTACAGGCGGCGATAAATGAATATAAAAAACTCGGTGCAATAGTCGTCGATATTTCATTGCCTAATACACAATTGTCGATTCCTGTTTATTACGTGCTCGCGCCCGCTGAAGCTAGCTCTAATCTTTCAAGATATGACGGTGTGCGCTATGGTCACCGCGCAGAAAATTATACCGATTTAATGGACATGTATTGTAAAAGCCGCGCTGAAGGGTTTGGTGCCGAAGTGAAGCGCCGCATACTCATTGGCACTTATGTGCTGAGCGCAGGATATTACGATGCCTATTATCTCAAAGCCCAACAAATTCGCCGCTTAATCGCAGATGACTTTGCGCAAGCCTTTAAAAAATGTGACATTATTATGGGGCCAACTGCGCCATCTACTGCATTTAAAGCGGGTGAAAAAGCCGATGATCCAGTCGCGATGTATCTGCAAGATGTCTATACCATTGCCACCAATCTGGCAGGTTTGCCAGGCATGAGCATCCCCGCTGGGTTTAGTAACGGCCTTCCAGTCGGCTTGCAACTCATGGGTAATTATTTTGATGAAGCGCGCATGTTAGATGTTGCGCACGCGTATCAACAAGTGACAGATTGGCATCAGGCGATGCCGCAAGGAATTGAATAATGGAATGGGAAGTCGTTATTGGGTTAGAAACTCATACACAATTAAAAACCAACACCAAAATTTTTAGTGGGGCTTCGACCACTTATGGCGCAGAACCTAATACCCAAGCGGATGAGGTAAGCATTGCTTTACCAGGCGTGTTGCCCGTGTTGAATAAACAAGCAGTCGAATGCGCGATTAAATTTGGCTTGGCGATTGATGCCGAAATTGCGCCACGCAGTGTGTTTGCGCGTAAAAATTATTTTTATCCTGACCTGCCAAAAGGCTATCAAATCAGCCAATTTGAACTGCCTGTCGTTGGCAAAGGCAAGCTCGCTATACAAGTGCCCGCTGGTAAAAATACCGAAGCTTACGAGAAAACCATCAATATCACCCGCGCCCATTTGGAAGAAGATGCGGGTAAGTCAGTGCATGGCCTTGATAAGTATGTTGAAGACGGTTACGCGGAACCAGGATACTTTGAAGAAAGAAAAGAGTTGGCAAATTTTTCTGGTGTTGATTTAAACCGCGCTGGTACGCCCTTATTGGAGATTGTGACTGAACCTGATATGCGCAGCGCGGCCGAAGCGGTAGCGTATGCTAAAAAACTGCACGAGTTAGTGCAGTGGATCGGCATTTGCGATGGCAATATGCAAGAAGGTAGTTTCCGTTGTGATGTGAACGTATCTGTGCGACCTAAAGGCACGGAGAAATTAGGTACGCGCCGCGAGATTAAAAACCTCAACTCATTCAAATTTATGACGCAGGCGATTGAATACGAAACGCAATGGCAAATTGAAACCTTAGAAGACGGCGGGAAGATTCAACAAGCAACCGTGTTGTTTAATCCTGATACAGGTGAAACGCGGGCAATGCGTAGCAAAGAAGAAGCGAACGATTATCGCTACTTCCCGGACCCAGATTTGCTGCCGTTAGAAGTGACCGAAGCCGATAAAGCGCGCGTGCAAGCCACCATGCCAGAATTACCGGAAGCTAAAAAAGCACTTTTTGTAAATAAATATGGGTTATCTGCATCCGACGCTGGCACGCTTACTGCAACTCTATCTATGGCTAATTACTTTGAAGAAGTTGCTAAAGGCATTAGAGGTGAGCCAAAGTTGGCTGCAAACTGGGTTACTGGTAGTATTGCAGCTAAACTAAATGAAGAAAATAAAGACATAACTCTTTCAGCTGTTTCTGCGCTTCAGTTGATACCACTTCTTGACAGAATTACTGATAACACCATTTCTAACAATGCCGCTAGGCAAGTGTTTGAAGCTATGTGGGCTGGCGATACAGAAGTAGATGCCGTTATCGAAAAACTCGGTCTTAAACAAGTGTCAGACAGTGGCGCAATCGAAGCGATTATTGATGAAGTGTTAACCGCTAACCCAGCCATGGTGGAAGAGTTTAAAGCGGGCAAAGAAAAAGCATTTAATGCTCTGGTTGGTCAGTGTATGAAAGCCTCTAAGGGCAAAGCCAACCCCGCACAAGTGAATGAGATTTTAAAGAAAAAACTGGCTAGCTAACAAGCTATTTTGGCGTACTTGTTTTATCACTTACAACAGTAGGTGCGGCTTCAGCAGCAGGTTCAGCAATTGGCGCGCCCGAAGCTTGTTTTAGCGCTATAAAACGTTCTTTATCGGCAGTATAGTTTTTCTTTGTTACTTCCATTGCCAACTTACGCTCGCCCATTTGCTTGTCTATACGGGCAGATTGCGCAACAGCTTCTTTAAATTCAGACTCTAAATTTGCTGGCAAAGGTTTGTTGCGCTTTTTAAAGTTATCAACGGTTTGGTTATTACGTGCAATACGTGCTGTGACGTTTTCTTTCTGCGCAGTTAAGCTTGTTAATGCGGCTTTATCCATTTCTAAACTACGCTCACGTGCTAAATCAATTTCGTTTGCATTGGTGTAAGAGGCAGTTAAAATTTTATCTTTACGCGCTTGTTCCAGTTTTTGTTGGTTATTAGCATCAGCCGTAGGGTCAGCTTTTACATTGTTTTGTTTGACTACGATTCCTCGCTCATTGATTTCGCTGTTCTTACGACCAGCTTGCTCAGCAGGCAATTTATCACCGTATTGGGTCACACCATTGCTATCTACCCATTTTACGATTTTGCCTGCGTGCGCTGTATTTAAAAACAAGCATGCGCATGCAAATAATACAAAAGTAACTTTTTTCATTAAATTTAACTGGCTACGCCGTATAGTTGTTGATATTGCTTAATCTTAAGCAAATGCTGTGCCATATCGTTTTTGCTGTTAACAAAATTTAATAAATCGCTTAAATTCGCAATACTACACACGGGAATGTGATGCAAAGTTTGTACTTCTTGCACGGCTGAAAGCCGCCCAGAACCTTTCTCTTGGCGATCAAGTGCAATGGCGACACCACAGGGTTTGGCGCCGTTTTTCGCAATAATACCCACAGATTCACGCACTGATGTCCCTGCTGAAATGACATCATCTATGATGAGCACATTACCTTGCAGCGGTGCGCCAACTAGAGTGCCACCCTCACCATGGTCTTTGGCTTCTTTGCGGTTATAAGCGTACGGGTAATTGTGACCATTTTTGGCAAAGGCAATACTAATTGCGGCCACTAGTGGGATGCCTTTGTAGGCGGGCCCAAATAACATATCAAATTTTAAACCAGAGGCTGATATGCTACTTGCATAAAATTCGCCTAATTTAAGCAAGCTTTCACCATCGTTAAATAAGCCAGCATTAAAGAAATAAGGGCTTAAGCGACCTGCTTTGGTTTTAAATTCGCCAAACTTTAATACCTGCTTTTTTACCGAAAACGCTATAAACTCTTGGCTTAATTCAATCATAGATAAATATTTAGAATAGATAAATTTTAAGAAAGTGATTATGCGCATTATAACTGCGAATTTGAATGGAATACGTTCTGCTGTAAACAAGGGTTTTTTAAATTGGATGCAAAAACAAAATGCTGATGTCATCTGTCTGCAAGAATTAAAAGCCCAAGCAGCAGATATGACATCAGGAATGTTGTTGCCAGCAGGCTATTTTGGCTATTTTCATTATGCTGAGAAAAAGGGTTATAGCGGTGTTGGTATCTATAGCAAAAATAAACCAGACCATGTGATTGAGGGTTTAGGGATTCAAGAAATTGACGCTGAAGGCCGTTATTTGGAATGTAGGTTTGGTAACTTAAGTGTGGTGTCACTTTACTTGCCCAGTGGCTCTAGTGGAGAAGAGCGTCAGACTTTTAAATTTAGCGTCATGGCGCGTATTATGCCGCATTTGCAGGCGCTCAAGGCCAGTGGCCGTGATGTGGTGGTTTGCGGCGATTGGAACATAGCGCATCAGGAAGTTGATTTAAAGAATTATAAAGGCAATAAAAAGAACTCTGGTTTCCTGCCAGAAGAGCGTGTTTGGTTGACACAACTGTTTAGCGAAGTCGGGTGGGTAGATGTTTATCGTACGTTGCATCCAGAGGCCACAGATGCCTGCTATACGTGGTGGAGCAACCGTGGCGC
>JANNOS010000026.1:0-11221 GCA_031399315.1 Methylophilaceae bacterium
GTTCATATTTTTTAAATATGGCAATCTGGTGGAGGTGGATACATTTATGCTTCCCAATCATAGTTCTGGCAATGTATCGCTGGCAGCTCCCAAATGAATTTTATTTAGCAGGCTTTATGATTACCTTAAGTCTGTTTTGGACTACATTTCGTAGTCAAGTCCCATTTTTCCCGTCCCGTCCTGCAGTATGGAAACAAGTTGCTAAGCTGATGCCCAAAGATAAGCCAGTGCGGCTAATTGATATAGGTAGTGGTTTAGGTGATATGCCAATGTATATCGCCAAAGTACGGCCAGATAGTCGTATCGAAGGCATCGAAATAGCGCCTTTGCCATGGTTAATTAGTTTAGTGCGCAGCAAAATTAGTCGCTCAAAAGCTACCTTTAAATTGGGAGATTATCGTGCAATAGATTTTGCAAATTATGATGTTATTTTTGCATATTTATCTCCTGCGGCAATGTTAGCACTATGGGACAAAGCATCTAACGAGATGAAGCCCGGCAGTTTGTTAATTAGTCTGGAATTTGAAATCCCAGGGGCTAGCCCAAGTATGCACATTGCCGGCAACGAAAATTCTCCTGCAATTTATGTTTGGCGCATCTAGAAATTTTATCGAAATTTATTGGCTTATCAATAAACTCCATTTTTAGTAAAACCCAACCGCGCCGTGCGCTATGCCTGAAACAGCAGTTTAGAAAATAACTTCAAACATAATATTAAGTAGAAATTATCCCTTTATTCAATCGATTGAATTGCTTGCCGCTTTGATATTCTGATTCTAATTATTAAAACGTCAGAAGTATTTAATTTCAGGAGTGCACAGGTATGTTTGTCATTATTGGATACATTGTTATATGCGGCACAATATTTGGTGGCTATGCGATGGCTGGTGGCCATTTGGGTGGTTTATGGCAACCATTAGAAGTGTTGATGATATTTGGTGGTGCGATTGGCGCATTCGTCGTTGGTAATGACAATAAAGCCATTAAGGCAACTGTGAAAGCAATACCGACAATATTTAAAGGCTCTAAATTTAACAAAGCACTTTACATGGATTTGCTCGCACTTCTTTTTGAGATTCTTAGCAAAATTCGTAAAGACGGCATGATGTCGATTGAAAACGACGTAGAAAATCCAGAAGCCAGCCCTTTATTTAGTAAGTATCCAAAAATACTGCACGATCACCATTTGGTAGAGTTTATTACTGATTATTTACGCTTGATGGTCTCTGGCAACATGGATGCTTTTCAGGTGGAAAACCTCATGGATAACGAAATCGAAACCCATCATATGGAAGGGCATGTGCCCGCACATTGCATTGCCAAGCTTGGTGATGCACTACCTGCTTTTGGTATCGTGGCCGCGGTGATGGGTGTGGTGCACACCATGGAAAGTTTACACTTACCACCAAACGAATTAGGCGTTTTGATTGGGCATGCGTTGGTAGGTACCTTTTTAGGTATTTTGCTGGCTTACGGGTTTGTTGGCCCACTTTCTGGTTTGTTAGAGCAAAAGCTAGAAGAAAGTACCAAAATGTATCAAACAGTAAAAGTCACTTTACTTGCGAGCCTAAATGGCTACGCGCCTTCAATCGCTGTTGAGTTCGGTCGAAAAATACTTTACTCCACTGAACGTCCAGGCTTTGCTGAGCTAGAAGACCATGTAAAACAAACCAAAGGTAAGTAATGCGTTTAGACATCAAGATATATTTAATGACAATTTTTTTACGGAGCTCGCTATGGCTGAAGATCTTGTTAGGCCGATAATTGTTAAGAAAATTAAAAAGACCGCTGCTGGACATCATGGTGGCGCTTGGAAAATTGCCTATGCCGATTTTGTGACCGCAATGATGGCGTTCTTCTTGTTGATGTGGTTGCTTGGTTCAACCTCTAAAGCACAAAAAGAAGGTATTTCAGATTACTTCAAAACGCCTTTAATGGTGGCGTTAACGGGTGGCACTGCCGTTGGTGCCAGTGACACATTGATTAAAGGTGGTGGCGGTAAAGATATAACAAAAAAACAGGGACAAGTAAAACCTGTAGATGGACCTAAAGGTAAAGAAAAATCTGTCAATGTCAAAGATGCAAAAGAAGCTGTAGAAAAAGCAGAGGCAGCAAAACTTGAAGAGCTTAAAGAAAAAATTGAAAAAGCCATTGAAGACAGCCCTAATTTAAGCAAATTTAAGAATCAACTCTTGCTTGATATTACTTCTGAAGGCTTACGTATTCAGATTGTAGACGAACAAAATAGAGCGATGTTTGCTTCAGCTAAAGCAGAAATGGAACCTTATGCGAGGCAGATTTTGAAAGAGATAGGCCAAGTTTTGAACGGGGTTCCCAACAAGATCAGCTTGTCTGGCCATACTGATGCATCGCTTTATTCTAGTGGTGATAAAGGATATAGCAATTGGGAACTTTCTGCAGACCGTGCTAATGCTTCTCGCCGCGAATTGGTTTCGGGTGGTATGGACGAGACTAAGTTGCTACGTGTAGTAGGTTTGTCTTCAGCCACTTTGTTCAATAAAGATGACCCGCTAGACCCAATTAATAGACGCATCAGCATTATCGTGATGAACAAACAGGCGGAAGAAAATGCACTACGTGACGAAAGTGCAGTAAAGGTTTCACCCACTGTAAGCTCAGAAGAAATTAATCGGGCAACGCAAGATGCAGGGAATTGATTTTATGGAATTTGAATTAAGCAACTTTTTTAACTGTAATTACTAATTTGAAATAAACCCAAAAAGCGCATGATTGAATGGATATGAAAAAACTACCTATCGCTGAAGTAAGAAGTCTACTCGATGCTGTCTCTGAGCATGGTAAGCAGCACCTCATTGAGGTGGAGGCTGACTTAAGCCAAACAACATATTTGTTAAGTAAGGCTATCGAAAAATTAGATGCAAGCTTTATGGCTGTACATACGGCTGTCACTAACCAGCAAAAATATTTAGGTACCTTGATGCAGAAGCATCAATTTACAAGCAGTGAAAGTAGCCAAACTAACATGTTTAACCAAATAATTTCTGAAGAAGTGGGCGTGGCTATTACTGGATTGCAGTTTCAAGATATCACCAACCAGTTATTGGTTAGAGCCATTGCGCGGGTCAATGGTTTAAAAGATTTACTAGAAGAATTGCATGAACATGGCGGTGAGATAGATAGCGACTATGAGCATTATGAGATCGCTAAATTACTTGAAACGATGAGTGATAGTTTGCATAACGGTAGCCATGCACTCTCTGGTGGACTAAGGCGTTCTGTAGAGCAACAGAATATGGCTTCTGGTGAAATTGAGCTGTTCTAGTAATTAAATTCTAGTGATTCATTATTGAAAAAGCTTAAATCACTGATAGTAACTTTATTAACAGATATTAATGATTAACAACGACAAGGTGAGTAAAAAATGGCAAAAACAATTCTAGCAGTGGATGACTCAGGTTCTCTTCGCCAGATGGTGGCATTTAGCCTTAAAGCCGCTGGTTACGATGTAGTACAAGCGGTTGATGGACAAGATGGGTTGAATAAGGCAAAAGAAAAAACTGTAGACCTTGTACTGACAGACCAAAACATGCCAATTATGGATGGGTTGACACTGATTACGAACTTGCGCAGTTTAGGCTCATATCAAAGCGTGCCCATTCTAATGCTAACGACAGAGTCTAGTGATGAGATGAAAGCAAAGGGTAAGGCTGCAGGTGCTAATGGATGGTTGGTGAAACCGTTTGATCCAAAACGCTTAATTGAAGTGGTGCAAAAGGTGATTGGTTAAACATGAAATCAGCAATCATAGTGACACATAAAACCGCGGCATGTGTTGACTGGCTACTTAGCAGATATGGGGTAAAAAAATGACAATTGATATGAGTCAGTTTTACGAAGTCTTTTTTGATGAAGCAGAAGAGTTGCTAGCGGAAGCTGAAAAGTTACTGTTAGATATCAATATGGAAAATCCAGATTCGGAAGATTTGAATGCAATCTTTCGTGCAGCCCATTCAATTAAAGGTGGTGCAGCTACTTTTGGCTTTATGGATATGACTGAAATCACGCATGTGCTAGAAAATCTATTAGACAAGATTCGCAAAAATGAAATGGCATTAACTGCCGAACATGTAGACGCATTTTTAGCGGCTAAAGATGTGCTAAAAATGGAGTTGGATGGACACAGAAATGCATCTCTAGTTGATCAAGAGCAAGTTTCTGATGTAAAAATGATGCTGAAATCACTTTCTGAAGCGGGTGGTGTGGTGATAAAACCTGTGCCAAAAGTTGTAGCTTCTGCACCAGTTGCCCCCGTAGAGGCGGTAGTAGCTGCTCCAGCTGTTGCAAATGCGCAAGAATCAAGCACAACAGAGCCAGCCACACCCATTGCTGTCAGTGACGATGGTTTAACGCGCTTTAATATTGCCTTGCCAGAAATATCAGAAAAAGACATTAATAACTTACAAGAAGAATTAGGTTTATTGGGTGATGTTGTCGTAAATAAAGAAGCCAATGGGCGCACCACATTTTTACTCACTACAGATTCAACAGAGGCAGATATTGTCTCAATTTGCTCCTTTGTACTTAATCCAGATGATTTAGTCATCACGATAGCCAGTGCTGTAATAGCCAGTGCACCTGTAGCTGCTACACCTAAAGCTGAGGCAGTGAAAGAAGAAGATCCAGGGTTTGGTTTGTTTGATATGGAAGACAAAAAAGCGCCTGCAGTATTAAAAGATACAGTAGTAAAAGAGCCAGTTGAAGCAACAAATAAATCTGGTATCGCTATTCACGAAGAAGTAGGTTATGGCTTATTTTCAAAAGATGGTAAAGAAGATGTAGAAGAAGGTTATGGCTTTTTTGCACCATTTAAACCGCATTCTGATGCAGTTAAGACGACACTTATTGGTGATGACACCGTGGCAACAGAGGCTAACTCTGGCAAAGTAAATGAAGCGCTTGCTAAAGTTGAAGTTGCCAATGCAGAAGTGGTCGCTACAGAAAGTGCAGATAAACGAAATTTAGGCAGACGAGAGTCAGATAAAGCGCCTGCAACGGCAGAAACGACCTCAATACGTGTGGGTATCGAAAAAGTAGATTTGTTAATTAACCTAGTAGGTGAGTTGGTGATTACGCAAGCGATGATAGAACAACGCGTGAGTGCATTAGACCCAGTACATCATGAGCCGCTGATTAACAGTGTTACGCAACTCACGCGTAATACCCGTGATTTGCAAGAGTCTGTGATGTCGATTCGTATGATGCCGATGGATTTTGTGTTCTCACGCTTTCCACGCATGGTACGCGACTTAGCGGCCAAACTTAACAAGAAAGTAGAGTTTGTGACTATTGGTGCCACAACTGAGTTAGATAAAGGTTTGATTGAGCGCATTGTGGATCCACTCACGCATTTGGTGCGTAACAGTGTTGATCATGGTATTGAATCCCCAGCGCAGCGTAAAGCGGCGGGTAAAAATGAAACAGGGGTATTAACACTTTCTGCTGCACACAAAGGCGGCAGTATTGTGATTGAAGTAACCGATGATGGTGCAGGTTTAAATCGCGCTAAATTACTCGCCAAAGCTTCAAAAAGTGGTTTGTCTGTGAGTGAGAGTATGAGTGATACAGAAGTGTTTAACCTTATTTTTGCACCAGGCTTTTCAACTGCAGAAGTGGTGACCGATGTTTCTGGTCGCGGCGTAGGCATGGATGTGGTGAAACGTAACATTTCAGCCATGGGCGGTGTGGTAGAGATACGTTCCGCTTTAGGTTATGGCACAACGATTTCTATCGCGTTACCGCTCACCCTAGCAATTTTAGATGGTATGTCCGTCTCGCTCGGTAATAGCTTATATGTGATACCGCTCAATTTAATTGTAGAGACCTTACAGCCACGTGCCGAAGATATTAAAACGGTGACAGGTGAAGGCCGCATGGTACATGTGCGCGGTGAGTATTTACCGATTATCGCGCTGCATAGCTTGTTTAATCAGCATACCGACATTACCGACCCTACCTTGGGTGTTTTAGTGTTGCTTGAGTCGGACGGCAAAAAATCTGCATTATTTGTTGATCGCTTAGTTGGTCAGCAACAAGTGGTGATTAAGAGCTTAGAAACCAATTATAGAAAAATTGCGGGTGTATCAGGCGCCACCATTATGGGCGATGGCTCTGTGGCTTTGATTTTAGATGTGCCTGCATTAATACAAATGGGTCAAACCAGCAATTACCTGACTGGCGCTCAGACTTTTTCTAGCAACAGTGCGCATACGATGCCTAATTTAGTTATTTAGGCTTAACAATTTTAATTAGAAACACACAAATTCAAGCAAGCATTTAAGGAGCTTACATTATGAATACAAGTGCAGAAGTTGCCGGAAACACAGCAAGCGCCAGTTTAAGAAGCGCAGCGGGCGAATATCTTACCTTCGTTTTAGGCGAGGAAGAATACGGCATTGAGATTTTAAAAGTACAAGAAATTCGTGGATATGACGCAGTAACGCCAATTGCCAACACGCCAAACTTTATTAAAGGCGTAGTGAATTTGCGCGGAAAAATTGTACCGATTGTTGATTTGCGCATTAAATTTAACTTAGGCAAAGTGGTGTACGACGAATTTACTGTAGTCATTATTCTGAATTTAAGTGGCCGCGTCGTAGGGATTGTGGTGGATGGTGTATCTGATGTGATGGCCTTAAAAGAAGACCAATTGCGCGATGTGCCTTCACTCGTCACAAGCATAGATACCAAATACATCGTCGGTTTAGCCACGGTAGAACAACAAATGTTGATTTTGGTCGATATAGAACAACTCATGAGCAGCCCAGAAATGGCTTTGTTGGACGCGGCTGTACATTAATTTAATGCATGTAAGAATAAACTAAAAAGCAGTAAAAATTTAACCCAATATAGATGTTAATTTTAAAAGAAGCAGGAGAAATCACATGTTTTCAAACATTTTAAATAGCTTAGCCAGCGCTACGCCAGAACATAAAAAATTGATGCAAGAAGTTGTTGAGTTTAGAGCGTTAAAAGTAGAAATTAACAAAGCACGTTGTGGGATAGAGTTTGATGCAAAAGGTACGATTACTAGCATTAATGAAAATACTTTAAAGGCATTGCAATACGCGGAAAGTGAGTTGTTAGCACAACATCACTCTACATTGATTAGTCGGGTAGAGTCGACCAGCGCAGAATACGTGAGTTTCTGGGAAAGTTTAGCCAAAGGCATTACCCAATCTGGTAGCTTTAAGTTGCAAAATAAAGCAGGCAAAACGGTTTGGTTTCAAGGGTATTATGCCCCTCTGTTAGACAATACTGGTAAGTTGTTAAAAATAGTGAGTTATTTAACAGACACAACCGCAATCAATAATAATTTGGAGTCCTTGCAAAGTGAAGACGATGCACTGTTGCAAAGTTTTGGTATTGTTGAATGTGCTTCAGATGGCACTATTCTAGAGTGTAATGAATTATTTTATAAACCATTGGGCTATGTTAAAGCTGATTTGGTCGGCAAAAATATTACGACGGTATTAACCCGTGAAGATGCAGAAAGTGAAACCTATAAAGCCATGTGGGTCGCGTTGGCCAATGGTGAGCGTCAAGCTAAACAAGTGAAGCGTGTGGCAAAAGATGGCCATGAATATTGGTTTCAAGCCAGCTACACACCTGTTAAAGATGTGGAAGGCAAACTGTCTAAAGTCATGGTTTATTCATCATGCATTACCGCTGAAAAATTGAAGAATGCAGATTATGAAGGTCAATTAGCGGCGCTAAGTAGAATTCAGGCTGTGGCTGAATTTGATTTAAAAGGGAACATTCTTAAAGTAAATGAGAACTTCACCAAAGCTGTTGGTTACGCTGAAAGTGAAATTATTGGTAAGCATCACAGTATGTTTGTGGATGCTGCACAGAAAAGTAGTGCTGAATATCAGGCGTTTTGGGAAAAATTAGCGAGCGGAAAAGCTGAAGCAAACGTTTATAAACGGGTTGCAAAAGACGGCAAAGAAATATGGATGCAAGCCAATTACAACCCTATTTTAGATTTGCATGGTAAGCCATTTAAAGTGGTTAAGTATGCGACAGACGTGACGAAATATAAAATGATTGATGCGGATAATGAAGGGCAGTTAACCGCGATTAAGAAAATTCAAGGGGTCATAGAATTTGATATGACGGGCAAAGTCACGCGTGTTAATGCAAATTTTGCCAATGTCACAGGCTACAGTGAAGCTGAAATTGTCGGTAACCATCACAGCATGTTTGTGGATTCTGCATTTAAAGCGAGCCATGAATACAAAGCTTTTTGGGAAAAGCTAGCACGTGGTGAAGCCGACACAGGCCAATATAAGCGCGTAGGAAAAGGCGGTAAAGAAGTGTGGTTGCAAGCCAGCTACAACCCTATTTTAGATATGAATGGTAAACCATTTAAAGTGGTGAAATTTGCGACAGACATTACGGATCAACATGCAGCAGCAGCGTCTTTAGAATCAGCTGTACAAGAAACGCAAGCAATTATTGAATCTGCAAAAGCAGGTGATTTAAGCAGCCGTGTGTCATTAGACGGTAAAACAGGTGCTATTGCTTCGCTTTGCGATGGTGTGAATGCTTTAATGGATAAAATGACCGAAGTGATTGCCCAAGTGCGTGAGGCAGGCGAAACCATTAATACTGCTGCCACTGAGATTGCTAGTGGTAATAACGATTTATCTAGCCGTACCGAACAACAAGCATCTAGCTTAGAAGAAACTGCTTCTAGCATGGAAGAGCTTGCTTCAACAGTGAAACAAAATGCTGAAAACGCTAAGCAAGCTAACCAACTCGCGGCGGCCGCTTCTGGCGTAGCGGTTAAGGGTGGCCAAGTGGTAGGCAATGTAGTCACCACCATGGCTGACATTAATAGCAGCGCACGTAAGATTGAAGATATTATTAGCGAGATTGATGGCATTGCCTTCCAAACTAATATATTAGCGCTTAATGCGGCTGTTGAAGCGGCTAGAGCAGGCGAACAAGGCCGTGGCTTTGCCGTGGTGGCAGGGGAGGTGCGTAACTTAGCGCAACGCTCAGCCAGTGCAGCTAAAGAGATTAAAGAACTGATTTCTGACTCTGTCGGTAAAGTGCAAGTAGGTACTAAATTGGTGGAAGATGCAGGTAACACCATGCAAGAAATCGTGTCATCTGTACAACGTGTCACAGATATCATGGGTGAGATCTCTGCGGCATCAAGTGAGCAAAGCACAGGGATTGATCAAGTCAATAACGCGATTACCAGCATGGATGAAGTGACTCAACAAAATGCTGCTTTAGTTGAACAGGCGGCGGCGGCGGCAGAAAGCTTGGTAGAGCAAGCCGCCAGCCTCATGGACACGGTAGGTGCGTTTAAACTTGCGGGTGGCAGCCAATATAGCAACCAATCAAAAGTAAGCAGACTAAAACCACCCAGCGGTGGTAATAGTGAGCGACGCTCAAACAGCAGCCCAATGCGTGTATCAGCGCCATTAGCAGCGAAACCTACTGCTAGCAAGCCAGCAACAAAAGTTATTGCCAAAACTGGTACTGACGATGGCGAGTGGGAAGAGTTTTAGGCTGCATTTTTAAAAAAGTAAACTTACAAACTAAGGCTGCTTTGGCAGCCTTTTTCTTTAATCAAAATTTTAATATATAGATAAACTGGTCTTATCAACTCCCTTTAACAATTATGGGTTAGTTGTAAGGGTTAGTTGGGTTTATTTGGAAGTTAGTTTGATATTGCGACTAAAGAAACCTAAATGGTTGACGTAATGGTAGTAGATAGTGATTTTTAATGTGTAAGTTTTATTTGTATTTAAAGTTTTTTTATTGCATTAGTTTCTCCTCCCCCCTGACCTGTCGGTCTTAAAAATCGGCAGGTTTTTTTTGGTCTAAAAGTATTTAAATAAAATGATTTTTATCTCACATTATCAATTCTTAAATATTATTTTTTAGATATTAACTGTTAATTCAAAACACCTCATGGAAGGCAATAGAAATAAGGCTTGTAGATGAGTTAATTGTGGTTATAAACGCTAAAGACTTTAATAAATTGGTCGTTAATATTATGTAATAAGTTCTCAATGCGTAGTTTTGATTGAGTGCTTATTTGCAAAGTAATAATAGGGGTATTTTTATCGGCTTTATTACTGAAATGAAAAAAGATTAAGCAGAACATAATTTACTTACGGAAGAGTGAAATAAATAGGAGTTTTTGATGAAACTGACAATTGCTAAAAAGATGAGTCTACTAGCGCTTACCATGGTAGTGGGGATGGCAACCTTGGCGGGTGTGGGGCAGTATCAAATGAAGCGTGTGTACGATACGACCAATTACACCAACGTTAACAGCCTGCCTAGTGTGGTGTTGATGGATGATACGCGCGCGACCTATAACCAGATGCGCATTCAGGTGAGCAGCCATATCATGAATACTGATATTGGCAAAATGAATGAAATTGCAGCCAAAATCAGTGATATGCGCAGCAAGTTAGATACTGGTCTAAACGATTACGAGAAACTGCTCTCGAATGATGAAGATAAGCAATTGCTGGATCAAGACCGTGAAGCTTTAACGGCATTCTACCCAAGAATGGAGCAAGTACTGGCGTTATCTCGGCTTGGTAAAAAGAATGATGCGCGTGATGTTTATATGAGCAACGCACCTTATGCCATCAAGCTGAATGATGCCTTACAAGCGCATGCCAAGTTTAATGTGGAGTTGGCGAATAAAAACTCGATACAAGCAAGCGCGATGCAGAAATCGGCAGCAAAAATACTAACAGCGGTGTTTTTTGGTGTTTTCTTGTTGACAGTGGTCAGTCTGTATTTATTCACTAAAAACCTATTGCGACAATTGGGCGGTGAGCCAGAAGAGGCCGCAGCGATTGCCAACGCAGTTGCGCAAGGTGATTTGGGTGGCAATATCCAGATTAATTATGCAGATACGACGAGTGTGATTGCTGCCATGAAGCGTATGAGTGATACCTTGAAGCAGTTAATTTCTGCCATGTCACATATGTCGCAAGCACACGACAAAGGCCAAATCGATGAAAAGTTAGATATCAGTGCATTTAATGGTGCATTTAAAGATGTTGCACAAGTCGTCAATAGCATGGTGGCTGGGCATGTCGAAATGAATGTGAAAGCCATGCAAGTGGTTTCCGCTTTTGGTGAAGGTGAGTTTGATGTCGATCACGCCGCTGTCCAGGCTGCCGAATTTCGACCCCCGCAC
>JANNOS010000098.1:0-11363 GCA_031399315.1 Methylophilaceae bacterium
GTGCTGCGGAATCGGGGCACTGCCACCCGAGATAATCGCCCCCGCATGCCCCATACGCTTGCCTGCTGGCGCGGTTAAGCCTGCAATATAGGCGGCCACTGGCTTCTTAACGTGATGTTTAATAAAATCCGCTGCAGCTTCTTCATCACCGCCGCCAATTTCACCGACCATGATAATGGCTTCAGTTTCAGTGTCAGCTTCAAATAGCGTTAAGCATTCGATAAAATTTAATCCTTTAACTGGGTCGCCACCAATGCCCACACAAGTGGTTTGACCTAGACCTAGCGCAGAAGTTTGATGTACCGCTTCGTAAGTGAGTGTGCCAGAACGCGATACCACGCCGACTTTTCCGCGCAGATGAATACTGCCTGGCATAATGCCAATTTTACATTCGTCTGGTGTGATTATGCCTGGGCAATTAGGACCAATCAATTTAGTGCCATTTGCTTTTAAGGCGGCAGCTATATTCAAGCTTGTTTTTACGTTGAGCATATCTAAAACAGGGATGCCCTCTGTAATACACACAATCAATTCAATACCAGCATCAGCCGCTTCTAAAATAGAATCAGCTGCAAACGGTGGTGGCACGTAAATCACGCTGGCATTGGCCTGCGTTTCTTTGACTGCCTCGCGCATGGTATTAAACACTGGCAGTGAAAGATGCTGCTGACCACCTTTGCCTGGCGTAACGCCGCCGACCATTTTTGTACCGTAGGCAAGGGCTTGCTCGCTATGAAACGTACCTTGCTTACCAGTAAAGCCTTGGCAGAGGACGCGCGTGTTTTTATTCACCAAAATAGCCATTATTGTGCCACCTTACCGTTAACTGACTTCACAGCTTGCTGTGCGGCATCAGTTAAGTTTTCTGCCGAGATAATATTCAAACCACTTTCGCGTAACATTTGTTTACCCAATTCAACGTTTGTGCCTTCAAGACGGACGACAACGGGGATGGCCATGCCGACTTCTTTTACCGCAGTGATAATGCCTGTGGCGATAATGTCGCAGCGCATGATGCCGCCAAAAATATTCACTAAAATGGCTTGTACATTTTTGTCAGCCAAAATAATTTTGAAGGCTTTGGACACCGTTTCTGCGGTTGCACCACCACCCACATCTAAAAAGTTGGCTGGCATGCCGCCATGCAATTTAATTAAATCCATGGTCGCCATGGCGAGGCCAGCGCCGTTGACCATGCACCCGATATTGCCATTGAGTGCAATGTAGTTGAGCCCAGCATGGTGCGCTTCGGCTTCTTTGGCGTCGTCTTGTGACCAGTCGCGCAATTCAGCCAATGTTTTTTGGCGGTATAAGGCATTGCTATCCACGGTCATTTTGCAATCAAGCGCAACGAGTTTACCTTCTGTCGTCACAATCAGCGGGTTGATTTCTAGCAAAGCTAAATCACTCTCTTTAAAGAGTTTATAAAGCCCTTTTGCCAGTTTGATAAAGGCAGCAATTTGGTCGCCCTCTAAACTTAATGCAAAGGCTAAATTGCGCGCCTGATAATCGACCAAGCCGTTAAGAGGATCGCAGACTTCTTGCACTATTTTTTCAGGTTGCGTTGCGGCAATTTCTTCAATATCCATGCCGCCTGCGGATGAAGCCACCATCACTACGCGCTCTAGCGTGCGGTCTACCAACATGGATAAATACAACTCGCGTGCAATCGGCAGTGTTTGTTCCACCAACACTTGATGCACGGGTTGACCATCAGGTGCGTTTTGATAGGTGATTAAGTGTTTGCCGAGTAAGCTACCTGCCACAGATTGTGCTTCTTGCGCAGATTTAACCAGCTTTACACCACCAGCTTTACCGCGTCCACCCGCATGCACTTGCGCTTTAACAACCCAAGCATTACCCGCGATTTGTTTGGTGGCCGCTGCGGCGGCTTCCTCTGATTGTACGACCTCGCCAATAGGAATGGTAATGCCATAACGTTGTAAAAGTTGTTTTGCTTGATATTCGTGTAGATTCATTTTAGAGTGATTATGTGAGTGTTTTGTTCTATTTGATATTTTCGCGCAAAAGCTGTATTCACGCTAGTGAAAATGCGTATAAACAAAAAAGCCGCGGTATTTAAACTGCGGCTTTTTAAAGTTAAGTGGAAAGAGATTACAAATTCTGCCCGCTGTAAGTTCTGTTGCTTATAAGTCTTGTTCCCAGGCGTTGCCATATATTTTGCCATTACGAGACAAAATAAACATTTGGTACATGCTGGTCACCCACATAAATGTCGAAGCCAAGCTGTAGCCAATCCCGCCAATAATGGTCAAATAAGCAAAGTTGGGCGATAGTTTTGTGAGCCACCAAGATAGGATGTCAAGAATCAAGAAGCCAAATGGGAAGGCAATCGCTAAGATTTTGAGTATTTTTGGTACGCCGACGGCAAAGCTGAAAATAAAGCCGATAAAGAAAAAGATAAATCCGATACCAAATAAGTGAATGTGCGATATGCGCGTTAGGCTTTGTACGGTTGCGCCTTCACCTGTGGCGGCTACTTTTTGCACTTCATCAAGGTTTTTAAAGTTAGGTATATTAGGCACATTACTGTGGCAAACCACACAGTGCTTTTCAAAAACACCTTTAAAATGTGCATCCCAATCGTCTTTTGGCGCGCCTTTGTGCACCCATTGAATAATATCAGCGCGCACTTCATCAGGTGCGTTAGCTTTCATTGAGCCATTGAGTTTGCTTTCTAACAAGCTATGTGTACGGTCACCATAATAGCTGTAAACAATATCATTTTTAGATAAACCCACTTTGCCATCAGCCATGCCGTGAGTGAGCATGATTTGTAGGCCAGCCATCAACAAACCAACGCCAACGACCAATAAATACCCAGTAAACAATGCTTTAAGTGGCATAGGTAGGTTGGGTAAATTTAACCATGTCATATTAGATGGTGCGTATTTCATTATTTACTTTCGGTATTGTGTTTAAAAAATGATAGCACCCAAATGTGTAATTAACAAAGTTATCAAAGGGTGAAAACTAGTTTATTTCTTAAGTTACAGTGATTTTGACGCAACTGTTATAATTTGGTTTTACGCTTAATTTTTATTTCAGGGTCTGGTTTATTTCATGCGTTTAGTCGTACAAAGTGAAGCCGTTGGAATCGCGCATCTTACTCATATTCATCGTTTAATCGGTGGCAGTGCACAGTTTACGCAAATTGCAGAGCACGCTTATTACTTACCAACCAATTTAAGCGATATTACACAGGTGCGCGAGTTTTGTGTTTCGCAAAATATTGATTGCGCTTTAGTGCCAGATGCACAACGATTAAGTCATTTTGGGTTGGCTGTGATGGATATGGATTCGACGCTAATCAACATCGAGTGCATTGATGAAATTGCCGACATGGTGAATATTAAGCCAGAGGTTTCTGCGATTACCGAAAGTGCCATGCGTGGTGAGATTGATTTTTCTACCAGTTTAAGGCAGCGCGTGGCTTTACTCAAAGGCTTAAACCAAATTGCATTAAGGCGTGTTATAGATCAACGTCTGCAAGCCAATCCTGGCGCACACGAGTGGATAGCAGCCTGTAAAGCCAATAACATTAAAACCATGGTGGTTTCAGGCGGGTTTACCTTGTTTGCTAATCACGTAAAAAATATGCTGGGTTTAGACTATGCGGTTGCAAATACTTTAGAAATTGTAGATGGCAAACTCACTGGCAATGTGTTGGGCGATATTGTAGATGCAGACCGCAAAGCTTTAGAGCTGATGAAGCTACGTGAAACTTTAGGGCTAAAAGTTGACCAGACCATTGCGATTGGTGACGGCGCGAACGACCTTAAAATGATGAAAGTTGCTGGCGTGGGTGTTGCTTATCATGCGAAACCTGTTGTTCAGGAAAAAGCGACTTACGCGCTAAATCGCGTTGGTTTAGACGGGGTCATTAATTTGTTTACCGCTTAAAGGTTTAAGCCAATAACGCTAACTCTTCTTCAGTAAAGCCAGCTTTTCGTCTTGCTTCCATATTGTATGGTGGTTTTAATTTGGGGGCGCTGTAGGCAATACAGAGGTTTTCAAAAGTCGCAATTGGGTCAAGTTTACGTTGCGCACACAACCAATTAAACCATCGATTACCTATCGCCACATGGCCAATTTCATCACGCAGAATAATGTCTAAAATGTCGACCATCGCGCTGTCACCAATTTGGGCGAATTTGTTGCGCAATTGTGGTGATGCATCTAACCCGCGTGCTTCCATGGTACGCGGCACCAAAGCCATCCTTGCCAGTACATCGTCTTTGGTTCTATCGACCATTTCCCATAAACTGTCGTGACCAGAAAAATCACCGTATTGATAGCCTAGATTTTTTAGGTGTGAATTAAGGAGTGAGAAATGATACGCTTCTTCACTCGCGACATTTAACCAGTCGGTGTAGTAATTTTCGGACATATTGTCAAAGCGCCAAATCGCATCCAGCGCCAAATTAATGGCATTAAACTCAATGTGGGCGAGGGCGTGAATCAGTGCCGCACGGCTCTCAGCTGTGCGCATGCTGCGTTTGGGCAGGCTCAGTGGCGCGACCAATTCAGGTTTGTTTGGTCTGCCTGGGATGGTGTTTTGGATGCCCTGCGAGGCGCATGGCCATTGGGTTAAGACATGGTGGTCTGTGGCGATGCTTAAGTCAAGCGTTTTCAAAGCTAACACACCATTTGCTTTAACCTCTGCATTAGTTTCGCATAGCCAGTGCAGGGCGTTCTGTCGAAGTTCTTGCATCTGGCTTGTGCTGTAGTTTAGATTTATTCAGCAGCTAAAGGAATAAAATCGAGTTCACCTGCCTTCATGTCTGGCACCATTAAATAGGCCTCATCCTTGGTGATGGCAATATCCGCGGCTGATTGATAACCTTCTTTTAACAGGCTCACATCCCCTTTGGTGTTCACGCTAAATACTTTGCCGTTTTTCCAATCGCTTACATACATGGTGCCGTTAGAATGATGCACAATGCCATCACCACCGCCAAAGCCTGCAGCAATATCGGTGAGTGCCTGCGTTTTTTGGTTGTAGGTGTATAAGATGCCAGACGTGAAGTCGACGTAAATCAGCACGTCACCTGTGTCATCCGCTAGCAAGCCATTTGGCGCCATAACGCGCTCATCTTGTTTGCCATCAATCAGTAATTTCACTTGCCCATTCGCATCGATTTTATAAATGATGCCGCCTTTGCCAGTGCCCATAATATCGCCACTGTCGGATACATATAAATTGCCTTGCGGGTCGGCTTCCAAGTCGTTAAAAAATTGGGGCGCCACTGGGAATGCAGCTGTCGCTGCAAATACACTGGTAGTGCCATTAGGCGCAATTTTTATGATTTTGTTTTTATCTGCCACAAACAGGTTTTCACCAATCATCGCTAAGCCTTTTGGGTCATTCAAACCACTGGCAAAAATTGTAGTCTTGCCAGTTGGCTCAATCAGCGTTATTTGGCCATCAGCATCTTTGCCAAACTCGCCTATTTCAGAAACGAAAATGCGCCCATCTTTGGCTTGTACGACAGACTCCGGTGTTTTTAAGCCAGTAACTTTTTGTTTAGGAACGACTTGTGGATATTTCGTTTGATTGCTACAACCAGCGCTCATCAGGGTTGTTGCAATTACGAATGCTGAAATTAGATTTTTCATTTATTTTGGTGCCTTTACGAAATGTTAATAATAAAATTTGGCGGCTGGTAAGCCATCTAGCGTGTCACAAATGCTTTTAGGGTCGTCCATTTTAGCTTTGTCTAGTGTAGCTAAAAACGCTTTGTCGGTTTCTAACTTTTTAATCACTTTATCCATGGCCTTGGCGTAGGCTTTTTCCATATAAAAATCGGGTTTTATTGATATATCACCATTTTGTTGCGCTTGCTTTTTAATGACGGTAAGTGAGTTTTCATAAGTGGGATCTTCGTTACCTTTGGTGTAAGCACGTGCAATAATTTCACCATGAAACACGCGTAATTGCGGATTGTAAAACATATGCGGCTCTAACAATAACACCACGTTAGCTGGTGCACTGCAATCGCTTACATTGGCAAAACGTTTTTTTAGTGTTTTAAGCGCAGCCCTCTCTGCCAGCGGGCCTTTCATGTGCCATACATCTAAATAGGGGTGCAGCAAGCGCACGGGGTGTTCGTAGTGGGTTTTGCCGATGTGCATGGCAATGCTGCTAGGTAGCATGACGGGTTTGGTTTCGGCCTGCGCAGCACTGCAGAGTATTAAACTTAAAATAGTGATGGCGAGCAATTTTTGCATCTGTGCTTTCTTTTGGTTTTAATGGTTTTTGGCTTATGGTTGCAATAAGCGCATGCTAAATGATTTGCTTATTATTTTGTTTTATAGCTGATGCGGTAAATATAGTTCGCGCGGTCATCCGACACATACAATGCACCATCTGGGCCAGTGATGACATCAACAGGCCGACCCCATGCTTCATTCTTATTGCTGTTGAGCCAACCGGTGGCAAAATTAACGACTTCAACCGGGGTGTCGCCATTAAATTTGACGCGTACTAGCTTATAACCGCTCAATTCCTTACGGTTCCAAGAGCCATGCAGCGCAACGATAGCATCATTTTTATACTCGGTTGGAAAGTGGGTTTTGTCCAAAAATGTCACGCCAATAGGGGTGGAGTGTGAAGTGAAAGTGATAGCAGGCGCAGCAGTTGTTTTGCAAAAATCAGGTTCACCCGCAAAGTTTGGATCTTCGATTTGGTTTTTAATATTACCAGCCTCTGCCCAGCAATGCGGCCAGCCATAATGTTTACTGGGCTCAATTTTATTAAAGTGTTCTGGCGGTAGTTCGTCATTTACTTTGCCATTTTTCTTGTCGCTTCGCATATCCGCCCCGTTATTAGTGGCAAACATGGCGCCAGTTTTTGGGTGCCAAGCAAAACCTTGGCTGTTGCGTAAGCCTCGTGCCCAGGTTGGATTAGCTGCATGGCGGCCTAATGTTTCTAAGCTGCCTGCCGCTTTACCTTCTAATGTATATCTTAAAATCGTTGCGCGTAATGGGTTGTCTTCTACGCAGACATTACAGCTAGAGCCCACGTTAATATACAAGTGATTATCTGGCCCCAATTTGATGGTTTTTACGGTGTGATGTCCGTAAGGTAAGTTGCGAATAAACGGTTTAGGTGCTGACCATTTATTTTCTACTTTTGTTAATTTAACCACGCCATCTTGGTTGGCCACCAGCAACTCGTCGCCCACAAATGCCAAGCCATTCGGTGTATTCAATGCGTCAGAGATTAAAACTGCTGCCTCAGCAAGCCCATCTTTATTGGCGTCTGGCAGCATCACTACTTGGTTGCTATTTGCTAAAGATACAAGTAAATTGCCGCCTTTATCAAACGCCAGCATGCGCGGTGCAGCTTCTAACTTCGCGAATATATTGATTTCAAAGCCAGCAGGCAAGTTAAGTTTTAGCGCACTCGGTGGCTCGGCAAAGCTAGCACAGCTAAATGTAGACAGGCTGCAAAATGCTAGTTGAATGTAAGTGCTGAGTTTATAAAAAATTGCTTCAAACATAGTATTTAGATTGCCTAAGTGAGTACATCTGACCAAATATTGGCCGCCCAAGCTTGTGCATAATTCCCTTCTTGCACCGATGGTTTCCGTGATACACCTCCACCTTCCGCAGCCATCATGATTTTTTTATTGGCATCATAACGATAAACCGTTGCCACGTGCATCGCCTCTTTATCACTAACAAAACTGTAGCAAGTATTGGCAAATACTGGTGCGGGGTCTGGCGCACGGTTAGACATCAGCTCTACCACTGCGCTGGCACAAATGCGTGCTTGATTGGTGGCCATGTGTGCCGATTTCGGCAAGTTACTGTCAATAGCATCGCCAATCACATGCACATTTGGCACCGCGGTGGATTCATAAGTAATAAAACTCACCTCGCACCAACGCTTATCGGCATTATCCACACTTGCCAGCCGTGCCGGCCTGCCCGCACGTTGAGGTGGAATAATATTGAGTACATTAGCTGTTACAGTTTCAAAATCTGTCTTCACAGTTTTAGTTTTAATGTCTACTTCTGCGATGATGTTGTTGGGGCGGTAGTCCACCATGCTAGGGTACATGTCTGCCCACACTTTGGTAAATAGGCCTTTCTTAGAAGTAATTTCTGCATTGGCATCCAGCACAATAATTTTGCTTTTTGGTTTATGCGCTTTTAGGTAGTTGGCCACTTGGCACGCACGCTCGTAAGGCCCGGGTGGGCAGCGATAGGGCGCGCGAGGCACGCTCATCACAAACACGCCACCATCAGGCATCGCTTCTAGCTGCTTGCGCAAATTCACCGTTTGCCAGCCAGCTTTCCATGCGTGTGGAACTTCCTGTTGCGCAGCTTCTAAGTTAGGCAAAGCGTCATACATCATGTCAACACCTGGCGCGATAATCAGGCGGTCGTAAGTCAGTTTGTCGCGCTTCATGACGACGGTTTTATTGGCAGCATCAATCGCGGTTACTTCATCGCTTACCCAAGTGATACCGTGATTTTTTTGCGCTAAATCGTAGCCAAAAGTCAGGTCATTAATATTTTTGCTGCCACCCAGTACTAAGTTGCTGAGCGGGCAAGAGACAAATTGACTGGATTTTTCAATCACCACGACTTCAATATTACCTGCGCTCCACATACGCATGTACTTGGCTGCTGTAAGGCCAGCATAACCCCCGCCAATGACCACTACACGACCGATATTTTTTGTGCTCTGCTTGTTTAATCCTGAGCAGGCTGTGAGGACGCTAGGTGCTAGGCCTGTGGCGCCTAAAACAAGACCAGTTTTAATACTATTTTTAATAAAAGTACGACGTTGAAAGCTAGTCATGGCTCGCCTTCAACGTTTGTGGTTTTGGCTGTTGGCTACTCATAGGTTTTTGTTGCGAAAAATAAGCTGCCAGTAAGTTAATCTCGTCAATATTTAAGCCTTTTGCATGCCGATGCATGACCGTAGCGGGGCGGCTGCCATCTTTAAATGCGAGCATTGCTGCAGTAAATTGGCCACCCTCCATGCCCGCTAACACGGCGTTGCCATGTAAAGCATTACCATTGCTACCATGGCATGCTGCGCAAGAGGCGGCAAGTGTGCGAATATGGGGCGTGTTGCTTAAGGTGTCCGTAGAAACTAAAACCTCAGCTGCATTGCCTATATTAGACAAACCAACTGAGGTTGTAAGGATTAAAACTAAAAACCAAGAAAAGTAATTTTTCATTGAGTGCTTCCAATAGCTTTTTACTATTCACAAGTGTTTTTACAATTAGTTTAAAACACCATTTAAATGATTTTTAGTTTAACTATGGTTTTGTCTAATAATGGTGACTTACATCACTTAACAACTAGAAGCATTGATCATCATTGCAGCCATCATCTTTAACACCAAGGCTCGTGAGAAGTTCTACCATCTTAGTGTTGCCTTCATCGCGGAAGTATCGAATTAGAGATACGTCACCTTTCAGCTTAATGTTTACATCGGCACCACTTTTAGCTAAGAATTTTGTCATTTCAACTTGATCGTGAAGCGCAGCCAACATAAACGCGCTGTGCTGTGCTGTGGGGTGCACGTAGTTAATATCAGCACCTTTGCTGAGTAGGTATTTTACAATCGCAATATCGCCTTTATTGGCCGCCATCTGAAGAGGAGACCAGCCAAAAGTTTTAAAGTTTGCAGCTGCAGGGTCTGCTTTAACATACTTCTGTACAACTTTTAGCTTGCCCTCGGTCACTGCATCGTTAAACTCAAGTGATTCATCATCTGTAAGCGCAAAGCTGCTTAAAGAAAAACTTAATGCTAATACTGCAAATAATGCTTTTGACATATTCATGCTACATGTTCTCCAAATATACTTTTTAATTAAGTTACTTAAAATTAAGTTACTTTTTTGTTTGAAATAATCATTAAACTTTTACTGCATTCACGTCTGTTACTGTAACACTGAATATTTAATCTACACTCAGCAAAATCATTAAGGTGTGATGGCTTTTGTTAAGTAATCTTAATCTAAATATTTTCTTGCATTTCTAAACATCCGCATCCATGGTGCATCTTCAATCCAATCATCAGGTCGCCAAGCGTGCTGTACCGCTCTAAATACGCGCTCAGGGTGCGGCATCATAATACTAATACGCCCATCTTGCGTAGTTAAGCCCGTAATACCAAGTGGCGAGCCGTTAGGATTAAACGGGTAGATCTCGGTTGGCGTTGACTGCTTATTTAAACCAAGCGCATTGTCTATAAAACGCATCGTGACCAATTTTTTATCCAATACAGTATTGACAGCAGATTTTGAAGAAAATTCCGCAAAACCTTCGCCATGTGCAACGGCAATAGGCATGCGGCTTCCAGCCATACCATTGAAAAATAGTGAAGGAGACTCTAAGACTTCCACCATGGCAAAGCGTGCTTCAAATTGCTCCGACTTATTGCGTACAAAGTGCGGCCAATGTTCACTTCCTGGAATAATGCTGTGTAAGTTACTCATCATTTGGCAACCGTTACAAACGCCTAGTGCAAATGAATCTGTGCGGCTAAAAAATGCGCTAAATTCATCACGGGCACGGCTGTTAAATAAAATCGATTTTGCCCAGCCTTCACCTGCACCTAGTACATCGCCATAACTAAAGCCACCGCAAGCGACTAAGCCAGCAAAGTCTTTGAGAGAAACGCGGCCAGAAATAACATCGCTCATGTGCACGTCGATACTGGCAAAGCCAGCGCGGTCAAATGCCGCAGCCATTTCAGTTTGGCCGTTCACGCCTTGCTCGCGCAAAATCGCCATTTTTGGGCGCTTGCCTGTACTAATGTAAGGCGCAGAAATATTGTCGTTAATGTCAAAAGTAGTGTGAACATGTAAACCAGTATCGGCCTCGTTTAAAATGCGGTCATACTCTTGTTGTGCGCACGCAGGGTTATCGCGAAGAGATTGCATGTGGTAGGTTGTTTCAGACCACATTCTGTGTAGATTAACGCGCGTGTCGACAAAAATGGTTTCGCCATTTTGTGTGATATTGATTTTATTATCTGTCGTTACACTGCCAATTACATGCGTGCAAGATGCAATTAAAGGATCTAATCGCAACAAAAATTCAACGATATCATCGGCACGCACTTGTATTACCGCGCCTAGTTCTTCGTTAAATAACACGCTAGCTGCATCCCCGTGTGACTCTGGAATATCAATGTTTAAACCACACCTTCCAGCAAATGCCATTTCGCATAGTGTGGTCAATAATCCGCCGTCACTTCTGTCGTGGTAGGCCAAAATTTTATTATCGAGATTCAGGCGCTGAATTTCCGCGAAAAAGTTTTTTAATTGCACAGGATTATCCACATCTGGCGCGATGTCACCAAGCTGGC
>JANNOS010000100.1:0-18963 GCA_031399315.1 Methylophilaceae bacterium
GAGAGGATAAACGCAGAAGCGCGACTTTGCTGCTGTGCGAAAGATGTTAAGTCGCCGTAGCTGGTGACGCCTAAAACTTCAAGGCCTTCTTCTTCGATAGCCTTTGCAAGTACGCGGATACCTAAACCTGAGGAGTTTTCAGAGCGGAAATCTTCGTCGATGATTACAATTGGAAATCTAAATTTCATTCAAATACCTTCATAAATTAATTTGAGGGCGAATCACTTTGTCGCGTGCTCGCTCAATCCTCACCGTAATAAAACATACTGTCTCGTCTCTCGCTCCGCGTCTTCTTGCGCTTCATCCCACAAATTTAATTTCTGCTAGGTATTTGTGAGTTATTTTACGCTATTAAACCGTCACGAGCGAAGCTAAAACAAGGCGGCAAATGAGCATCAACGAGATCGTATGTTTTATACATTGAGGAAGGTGCGAAAGAAGCCAACACAGTATTAGCGAGCGTAGTAGGTTAAATTAAATTTTAGGCAAGGTGACGCCAACTTGACCTTGATATTTGCCACCGCGGTCTTTGTAGCTGGTTTCGCAAACATCATCGGCATCTGCTTCAAAAAACAGCACTTGAGCGCAGCCTTCATTGGCGTATATCTTGGCTGGTAGCGGTGTAGTGTTGCTAAATTCTAGCGTGACATAACCTTCCCATTCTGGCTCGAATGGCGTTACATTCACGATAATGCCACATCTTGCATAGGTAGATTTACCTAAGCAAATAGTTAATACATTACGTGGAATACGGAAATATTCCACTGTGCGTGCTAACGCAAATGAGTTCGGTGGAATGATGCAGTAGTCTGCACTCACTTCTACAAATGAATTTGGGTCGAAATTTTTTGGGTCAACAATGGTACTGTTGAGGTTGGTAAATAACTTAAATTCTTTAGAGCAGCGAATATCATAGCCGTAACTAGATGTCCCGTAAGACACCATGCGTTGGCCATCAGTGTTCGTTTTGACTTGGTTTGGCTCAAACGGCTCTATCATGCCGTGTTCTTGTGCCATTTTTCGTATCCATTTGTCTGATTTAATGCTCATTTTTAGTGCTCATAATGGTGTGTGGTTTTAGATAAAAAGCGGAGTTAAAACTCCGCTTTTAGTTAATGCGCATAATAGCAATAAATCACAAATTATTTGCAATTATTTAGTGCGCATCGCCACCCAGTTCAATTGAGTAGCGCCAAAACTGATCCTCAGTGTCAAAAATCACTTTAGAAGCTTCTGGGTCGCGACTACCAGCAGGGTATTGATAGACTGGTTTCTTGTCTGCTGCCCATGCTTTTACCACTGGGTCGACCAAGCGCCATTGGGCTTCTGCCTCACTAATATGTAAGTAATTTGAGTTGTCACCTTGCATTAAGTTGAGCAATAAAGCCTCGTAAGCATCAACAGAGTCATCTTCGGGCAAGCGATTGGCGGCATCCATTTGGATGGTTCTAGTTTCTGGTTCTAAGCCTGGGATTTTAGATTGCAACTCTAATTTGATACATTCGCGTGGTTGAATACCCAAAATTAACCAATTATTAGTGAGCGTGCTTTTGTCGTTCACTTGCATAGGTGATTTTTTGAAGCGAATCGAGATGCGTGTATCAGCTTCATGTAAACGCTTAGCGGTACGGATGTAGAACGGCACACCTTTCCAACGTGGGTTGTCGATAAACAGTTTCAAGGCGGCGTAGGTTTCTACCACGCTGGTGTTGTCACCTAATTCTTCTAAGTAGCCTGGTACTTTTTCGCCCTTGCCGTCAGATGTTGGGACTTCACCAGCTGCATATTGCGCGCGGAAAGCATGCTTGCCAAGCTCATTGACTGGAATTGGGCGAATTTCTTCAAGCACTTTAATTTTTGCGGTACGAATGCCTTCTGGTGTCAAATCTTTTGGCATTTCCATTGTGGCCAACGCTAGTGTTTGCAAGATATGGCTTTGAATCATATCCCTAAGCGCCCCTGTTGTATCGTAAAACGTGGTGCGTTCGCCTACCCCTAGCATTTCTGTGTTGGTAATTTGTACGTGGTCAATGTATTGATTGTTCCAAATTGGTTCTAAAATCGTATTGGTAAAGCGTTGTAGCAAAATGTTTTGTAACGCAGATTTACCTAAATAATGATCGATACGGTAAATTTGGTGTTCTTTTAAGTGTGTTGTAATTGCTTTTTGTAGTTCTTTTGCTGATGCTAAATCGGTACCAAATGGCTTCTCAATCACCACACGGCGCCAGTATTTGTCTTCGTTGGTTAAACCAACTTTAGCTAAAGATTCTACTACTGGTGCAAAATCTACTGGACGAACTGATAAGAAATAAGCCAAGTTTTGAGGGAAGGTTTTTTCATCGCTTAAGGTTTGGCTCAATTTATCAAATGCATCTGTATCGGTTGGTGGGTTTGCGTGATAAAAGTTACGTGCAATAAAGCGCTCAAACACCGCTTGATCGTAACCTTTTTTAAATTTGGTATCGAGCATGCTTTTAATGTCAGCACGCCATGTTTCTAGGTCTACCACTTGGCGACCAACGGCTAAGATTTTCATCTCAGCTGGTAGGCGGCCTAGTAAATCTAGTCTAAATAAACCAGGGTAGAGTTTAACGCGGGCTAAATTGCCGCTAGCGCCAAATAACACGAGAGTGCAGGGGGCTATGTGAGTGCTCATTGATTGCCTTTATATCTTACTAATATAACTGTTTAGTGATGCTCTGCAAGCCAGTATCTATGCGGGCTGCAGCATGCTCTTTTACGATTTTTGTCGCTTTAATGACGGCTTTCCGCGGGCGCTCCGCTTGAAGCCGTATCAAGGTCGCCATAGCCCAAACGACGGTGGAATAGCGCCAAAAGCAAGTTCCAGCTTTGCAACGCTAGTTCTGGGTCGTAGCGATGGCCTTCATCCCGCATAAACGCGTGCTGACCGTTAAATTCGTGCCAAGTGTAGCGTGTGCCCACTTCATCTAAGCGTGCCTTAATCATATTGCGTCCTTCCAGTGGTACATGCGGGTCTTGCTTACCCCAAATGTGTAGTAATTCACCTTTGATTTCGCCAGCACGTTCTAATGAGTTATCATTTTTGCCTAAACCGAGTGCTTTTTTATGAATGTCAGTCGCGTAAAAACACACGGCTGCTAATACTTCTGGGTTCATGGCGGCGCGGAACGCAAGGTGTCCACCTACACAAATGCCCATTACGCCAAGGCGCCCAGTACAATCATCACGTGATTTTAAATACTTCAGCACAGCACGCGCGTCTGTATCATATGCAGTTAATTCTTTCGTGATTTTAAGTTCATTGCCACGTTCCGTGCCACTTGTATCGTAAGCAAGCACGGTGCCTGCAGGTTCAAATTCGTGATAAATCTCTGGGCAAGCTACAATAAAACCATGGCCTGCAAGCATTGCGGCGGTGCGACGGATTGGGCCAGTGACTTGGAAAATCTCAGAATACATTAAAACAGCTGGGTATTTCCCAGGAGCAGCAGGGCGAAAAATATGCGCACGCATGTCGCCAGTGGGGGTGTCGATGGCTACAACCTCATCATCTTTTATTAGCATTTAAAGTTCCTTTTCAATAAGCCGTTATAATAATGCATGGTAGCGTTTGCGCACAATGATCTATGTGATAAATGCGAAAAAAAGCACGATAATTCCTGTTAAAATGCGACCTCATTTTTCAACTCACTATTAAAAAACATGCAAACTAAAAATACCCACCAAATTACGCGTTGGAAACAATTCGATAGCATCGCGGCACTCAGGCATGCCGTATGCGACACCATTATGCAAAGTGCTCAAGCGGCAATTGCTGCAAACGGGCAGTTTTCAATTGTGCTGGCTGGCGGCAACACGCCTAGGGCGATATACCGATTATTGCGCGACATGCCAACAGATTGGTCTAAATGGCATATTTATATTAATGACGACCGTTGCTTGCCAGTTGAAGATGAAGAGCGCAATAGTTTAATGGTCGAGCAGGTTTGGCTAAGTCATGTGGAAGTGCCAAAACATCAAATTCATAATATCCCCGCAGAGCTAGGCCCAGTGGAAGGCGCAAAGGCATACGCAAAAACACTTGAAAATGTTGGTACATTTGATTTGGTGCTGTTTGGTTTGGGTGAAGATGGCCATACCGCAAGCTTGTTCCCAGGTCATGTGGTAGATAATAGCGCAGACGCAGTACCTGTATTTAACTCGCCTAAGCCGCCGGCAGAACGGGTAACCATGAGCCAAAATCGTTTAAACAATACCAATGCTGCCATGTTTTTAGTCACAGGCGAAGGTAAGCAAGAGGCGGTAGATAACTGGCGCAAAGGGGTCGCGATACCTGCCAGTTTAATATCCCCTAAATGCGGCGTGGATGTATATTGTCATGATGTCAGTTTATAGACTAATTTTGTTTAGCCGCCCGTTAAAAAAATACAACAAAACTTTTTACATTGTAAATGTTCGGCTTGTCGAATTAGGTCAATCCCATATATACTTGCACGTATAGTTTTTACATATAATTTTCATATAAAATTAATAATTAGAACGGGTTAGCGTTGATTCACTAGTCCGTTTTTTTTTGTAGTTATATATTAGATAAAATGCTACTCGGGGGATATTTCACTTGAACACTTCATTACACCTTACTGGCAAACATCGCCTATCATTTATGAGCGTTGTCGCTATGCTGCTTGCACAAAATGCATTTGCAGAAGGCATACAAGTTGCCGACGCCGCGAGCGAAGCTGCGATAAACCAACAGTTCGCAGAAGGTATGAGCTTACGCGAGGCGGGCGACTACGAGGCTGCAATTGCTGCATTTCAGGGGGTGTTAAGTAGCGAGCCTACACTAGGTCGGGCGAGAGCTGAGCTAGCTGTTTCTTATTTTCGTGCACTTAATTTTGCTGCTGCTCGCGCAGAGGCCGAAAAGGTATTGGCAGACCCAAATACGCCAGATGGTGTGAAACTGAACGTGCAGTATTTTTTAGATGAGATGGATAAACAAAGCAAGACTCACGTATTTACACCATATATTACATTTGGACTGGGTCATGACACCAACATTAATGCGGGTCCAAGTAGCGGCACCATAAATCTTGGTAGTGGCCAAATCGGGCAACTTGCCAGTGGTGCTTCACCTATTGCTAAAAACTTTAATATGCTGAACGTTGGCTTGGCGCATCGTTATTTATCCCCAACGCCAATTACTGCATTTGGTCGTAGCGCTGCTTATGTTTGGCAAAGCAATGTAAGCTACTACCGTAACGATTACTTTAGTTCCGGCGATTTTGACTTAGACGTATTAAGCCTGAGTACAGGCCCATTAGCAATTGTTGCAGAGCGTTGGCGCATGGGGGTTGATTTTACTTACGATTATATTGAGCTTGGGCATGACAAATTGGTTGACATCTATGGCCTTGCACCCACTGTGACATGGAACGTAAGCAAAAATACCGATATTACATTGAGCACTAAGTTTCAAAAGCGTGAATATAATGATGACGTAGCTGCAGGTCGTGATAGCGATTACCAAAGTGTTAATTTAGATGCTGGTCGTGCATTTTTTGATTCTAAATTAACAGTACAAGTGGGTGCAGGTTTATTTAATGAAAGTGCCGAAACCAGCCGTTTTGGCAACGACGGTTACCAACTTTCGGCGGGTGCAAACTGGCGCGTTGCCCCAAATGATAGTTTATATCTTAAAGATGTGTATAAAAGTAGCCAGTTTGATGGTAAAGAAGTGCTCTTTAATGAATCGCGTGATGAGCGTGAAAACCGCGCGAGCATTGGTTTTAACCACAAATTTGTAGAAAAATATGTTAAAGATTGGACGATGGACGCCAGCATTACCTATACTGAGAACGATTCTAACGTGCCTGCGTACGAATATAAACGTACGCAGTTTAGCTTGAACTTTGGTAAATATTTTTAGGGTAAATACTTTTAAGCAAATATTTTAATAATTGTTTGCAATATTAAAAAGCCGCTAGAAGTAGCGGCTTTTTTTTGGTAAGTTGGATTTTTTGCTAGCTCTAGCTACTTAAAGTGGTATTTTTAGAAAACTTTTACCAAAAGGTTATTTTAAAGTCACTTGTTGTATTTATGACAGCTTTGTCATAAAGATGTCAATATTTGAAGATGGTTTTCTTAAGTGTAGTGCATGCACAAATAGAAAGTAGTGCTCTTCATGCTAGCATCTACGGGCACTACTTGCTGATTTGGGTGTAAAAATGATTAGGTTGGCATACGCATTGCTAACTGACATAGAGTTAAAGAAATCTAGTAAAATTTTTTCAATAATAACTAACCCATTTGGGTAGTTGTCAACAGCGTTACAAGATGGTTACTATGTCAGTTGTGATACTGAAACAACGGGCATATAATCACTTGTAAAAAATATAGTAAAAATATAATTTAGTATACCTCTGAGGAGATTCAAAGTGGAAAAGAAACTAGTCACGCGTAAAACATCAGTCGCCTTTGCAGTTGCTATGGCACTTGTTGTTATTAGTAATGCAGTACAAGCCGACTCTGCTTTTGAATGGGATTACTGGGATGTTTCGCCATCAGCAGGCGCTAATATTGCACCTGCAGCTTCTTATAGTGAACAAGTGGCAAGCCTAGATACAGTTAAAACTTACAACGGGTATGACAATATCACTGCTGAGCAAATGCGCATTGGATTTAATGGTGGTGAGTTGCTAGAGGCCTCAACAACGCCCGTTACAGGCACTTGGATAGGCTATATTCCATTTGAGACTAGTTTAGATACGGGCGAGGTGGGTAGTGAGGTTAAAAGAACCACCAATAACGTTGCGGTGATTGGGTTTACGCCAAACGTGGGCTCTGATACATTAACTATCACCTCAGACCTTGAAGTGCTGAAGATGGCGTTTGATAATACTAATCCTGACGCTGATGAAAATAGACGTAGCTTAACAGTTGGGGCTGAAGAGGGAGAAATTGTAGCTATTTACAACTCTTCATCTCCAGATGCGCGTAGGACTGTTGAGACAGATGCGCAAAGCCTGAATGAAGAAAATAGAGGCCAATATTTTTCTAAAATAGACATCGAAAAATATACCACTGTGGGCACATTATTTGGTTCATTTTCTTTAAATGGTAGTGGTTTTATTGGTAAAGTGATGGATGTAGCAGATATTGCATATCAAACAAAACTAGGTGCTAGCTATGATTTTAAAGGTAGAAGTGAAAATGGAAGTAATGTATTTATTGCTATCAACTTTGGCGCTAGCACATGGCGCGCTGATTTTGAACAGTCTAAGTACAATTATGGCTATTCAGTTGAAAATGGCACAATTTCTGGTGCGACTTTAACCAGCGCCAATGTGATTGGTGATGTGAATAAAGTTGGGCAGCATGAGTCTGTAGTGAGTGGTAGCGTTACAGGTACTTTGATTGGCGTGATGAATGCGGGCGCAAGCTCAAACGCTGGCGTCATTGGCAAATCAGAGTTGAATGTACTTAATATAGATAAAGTTGGAACTAAAACAGTTAAAGTGAACGATGTATTTGAAGCAAGCATAGTAGCCCCAGTGATAGTAAACCAAGTGAAAAAATAAGTAATTGGGGCTGTCCCAAGGCAACACTTTTAGGTGTTATCTTAGGGCAGCCCTTAATTTATATGCAATAAAGACTCATCTTAGGTTGCTTTTTTCGCGCATCAACTAAGGCCTAAGCATTAATTGTCTTAGTGGGTGTTAAAATAGTGACATGTTCGACCCCACGCCCCTCTTAAAAAATCTGCCTAATCTGCCTGGCGTTTACCGCATGATCAACGCCTTGGAAGAGGTGATTTATGTGGGAAAAGCGAAAAATTTAAAAAAGCGCGTTTCTTCATATTTCAATAAAAACTTGCCTAGTCCGCGCACGCGCATGATGGTGAGTCATGTCGTTAAAATCGAGACTACCGTTACCCACAACGAGGCCGAGGCTTTGTTGCTGGAAAATAATCTGATTAAAGGCTTGATGCCGCGTTATAACGTGCTGTTTCGCGATGATAAATCGTACCCCTACATTACGCTGACGAACGATGTGTTTCCGCGCTTGGCATTTCACCGTGGTGTGCAAAAGAAGCAGCATCAGTATTTCGGACCTTTCCCGAATACGACAGCAGTGCGAGAGAGTATTCAGTTATTGCAAAAAGTATTCAAGCTACGCACTTGTGAAAATACCGTATTTGCCAATCGCTCACGCCCATGTTTGCAATACCAAATTGAGCGTTGCACTGCGCCATGTGTAGACTACATTACGCCAGAAGCTTATGCGCATGACGTGAACCATGCAGCCATGTTTTTGCAAGGCAAAACGAATGAAGTGATGAACGTGCTAGGTGACAAAATGAATACGGCTGCTGCAAATCAGGAGTATGAAATGGCAGTGGTATTTCGCGATCGTATGCAGGCTTTACGTCAAGTGCAGGCTAGGCAGTTTGTCAGTGATTTCAGCGTGAACGATGCGGATGTAATTGCTGTAGCCAGTAACAAAAGTGGGCAATGCATTAATTTGGTGATGATACGCGGCGGGCGGCATTTGGGTGATAAAAGTTATTTTCCTAAAAACGCGCAAGACGCAGAGTTAAGCGAGACCATTGAAGCGTTTTTAACGCAGCATTATGTGGCGCAGAATACGCCACCGCTGATTGTGTGCGGTGTGGAATTTGATACTAAAGACTTTGAGCAAGCGCTGGGTGAACAAGCTAATAGAAAAGTTAAAATTCAGACCAATACCATCGGCGATAAAAAAGTGTGGCTTAAAATGGCGCAGACTAATGCAGAGTTGGCGTTGACGCAACAGCAATTAACATCGAACAACCAAGCGGCGCGACTCTTGGCGCTGCGCGAGGCATTAAATTTAGCTGATAATATTGAGCGTTTTGAATGTTTTGATATTAGCCACACCATGGGCGAAGCAACGGTGGCGAGTTGCGTGGTCTTCGACAAAGGTGATTTACAAAATGGCGAATATCGGCGCTATAACATTACTGGCATCACACCAGGCGATGACTATGCAGCGATGCGTGATGTGCTGACGCGGCGCTATAAAAAAGTGGCGGCGGGTGAAGGTAAGCGCCCAGATTTGATATTTATTGACGGCGGCAAAGGTCAGCTAGGTGTGGCGATTGAAGTCATGCAAGAAGTTGGACTTGAGGATATTTTGCTGATTGGCATCGCCAAAGGGGAGGATCGTAAGCCAGGCTTAGAAACCATGATATTTTCCGATACAGGTGAAATGCTGAATTTGCCAACGGATAATATCGGCTTACACTTGTTGCAACAAATTCGCGATGAAGCCCACCGATTCGCCATCACGGGACATCGCGCCAAGCGCGCTAAAGCGCGAATCACTTCGAGCTTAGAAGATATTGAAGGCGTCGGTGCAAAGCGGCGCAAAGCATTATTAACGCGGTTTGGTGGTTTGGACGGGGTAAAAAGTGCTAGCATAGATGAACTTACACAAGTAGATGGCGTAAGCAAAAGCTTGGCAGTAAAAATTTACGAACAATTCCATTAGAACTCTATTATTAAAGTCATATCATTAAAACTATGCTTTGGAACATCCCCAATATTTTAACAGTGTTAAGAATCGCCTTAATACCCGTCTTTGTCGGTATTTTTTATTTGCCACATAATTTGTATGCGCTAGGCATTCATCCTACTCACACTTTAAATGTAGCCGCAGCCAGTGTGTTCGCCTTAGCCTCGTTCACCGATTGGTTAGATGGTTATTGGGCACGTAAATTTAATCAAACCAGTAGCTTTGGCGCATTTTTAGACCCTGTAGCCGATAAGCTCATGGTAGCCGCAGCATTGATTGTGCTGGTTGAGTTCGGTCGCGTAGGTGCGATTGTTTCTTTAATTATCATTGGGCGTGAAATTGTGATTAGTGCTTTGCGTGAATGGATGGCGCAAATAGGGAAATCTAGCAATGTGGCAGTCGCTATGATTGGTAAAATAAAAACCGCGGCGCAAATGCTGGCTATTTTTCTTTTACTTTATTACGACAGTATTGGTGATTTTAATACAAAGGTAGTAGGCCATGTTTTGATTGTGATTGCTGCAATTTTAACATTGGTATCAATGGTTTATTATATTAAGGCTGCATGGCCAGAGATTAAGAAATCAATCGCTTAATATTTTAGGCGCAGACTAGGTTTAAATAACATTACCTCTGAATAGTAAAAATACATGCGTTTCAGCCTTGACACCAGCCCAAAAATCGCTAAAATGCTCGCTTCTTAACGCGGGAATAGCTCAGCTGGTAGAGCGCAACCTTGCCAAGGTTGAGGTCGCGAGTTCGAGCCTCGTTTCCCGCTCCAAATTTAAGTCTCGAAGCAATAGCATAAACGGCGATAGCAATCATGCTTTCGCCGTTTTAGTTTAAACTAGTATATTTAGTGATTCGCTAAATATCACATGGCGCGATAGCAAAGCGGTTATGCCGCGGCCTGCAAAGCCGTTTAGACCAGTTCGACTCTGGTTCGCGCCTCCAATCCCCTAAATACCACCTGAAATGTTGCTCTTTTTAGCACAAAGGCTGCTTCCAAATTACCGTAAAGTTCTATTATTCATTGTAGTTATTGCAAAATGTTGATACATTACATTAAATGACAATTTTAACAGATTGAACTAATACGCTTAGCCTAAATAAGCCCAATAATAGTTATGGAAAATAAAGAGTTACTGCCCCTCATGGAGAATCAAACCAATGTGAATGATTCACTATTGGGCTGTTTGTTGCTTGCCTGTCGTACGCATCAAATTGCCACGACTAGAGACGCGCTTTCTGCTGGCCTGCCACTGCGCAATGGTAAAATTACACCTGCACTTTTCAAGCGTGCTGCTGAGCGCGCTAACCTTGCAGTCACTATCCTTAAAAAACCACTTAATCAAATTCGAGCAGAATTTTTCCCCGTGACTTTGTTGTTAAGTAACGACGAAGCATGCATGTTAACTAGTATTGATTCACAAACTAAAATTGCAAGCGTGATTTATCCTGAGCTTGGCGATGCAAAAGTTGCTGTGCCTTTGGGTGATTTACTGTCGCAATACGCAGGTTACATGATCGTCACAAAACCCAAGTATATCTTCGATAAGCGCGCACCTGCGGTTGGTAAGGTGCGCTTAAAACATTGGTTTTGGGGTACTTTGGCAGAAAATAAGCGCATCTATCGTGATGTGTTGTTAGCGGCGTTTTTAGTTAATATATTTGCGCTTGCCATGCCCATGTTTACCATGAATGTGTACGATAGAGTGGTGCCTAATCGCTCTATTGAAACGCTATGGGTGATGGCGATTGGCATTGCAATTATTGTGATTGGCGATTTGATATTGCGTACCATGCGTGGTTATTTTTTAGATTGGGCCAGCACACGGGTTGATATCAAATTAAGTGCACGCATTATGGAACAAGTGCTAGGCACGCGCTTAGAGCTGCGCTCAAGCTCCGTTGGCACATTAGCCAATAATTTACGCTCATTTGAAAGCGTACGCGATTTTATTACCTCTGCCACTGTTACCGCCTTGATTGACTTGCCATTCGGCTTGATTTTTATTGGGGTGATGGCTTGGATTTCATTACCGATGATAGTGCCCGTTATTGTGGGTGGCGTTGTCATGTTGGTATACGCGTTTAGCGTACAAGCCAAGATGCATGAGCTTTCAGAAACGATGTACCGCGCCAGCGCATTACGTAATGCAACGCTCATCGAAAGCCTAGTGAGTTTAGAAACTGTGAAAGCATTAGGTATAGAAGGCACGATGCAACGTAAGTGGGAACATAGCGCTAGCTATTTAACAGAAGTAGGTAGTAAATTAAAACTTCTTTCACAATCGATTAACAATGGCTCGAACGCGCTGCAGCAAATTACCAATGTGGCATTGGTGGTTTTAGGCGTGTATTTAGTGACAAATGGTGACTTGACCATGGGCGCCTTGATTGCTTCTACCATGCTGGCAGGGCGTGCATTAGCACCTATTTCGCAATTGGCTGGCTTGCTTACGCAATATCATACGGCATCAACTTCACTAGAGTCCTTAAATGGCATTATGGAAAAGCAAGTAGAGCGGCCCGCGGATTCTAACTTTTTGTCACGCCCTACGTTTAGAGGTGATATCGAGTTTAGAGAGGTGAGTTTTAGTTACCCTGGCACAGAAGAAAAAGCATTGAATAAAGTGTCATTTAAAATTAAAGCGGGCGAGCATGTGGCTTTGCTGGGGCGCATGGGCTCTGGTAAAACGACGATACATAAGTTGATGCTGGGGCTATATCAGCCAACAGAGGGCTCGATTTTGGTGGATGGTGTCGATATTCGCCAAATTGATACGGCTGAGTTACGCCGTTGTGTGGGCTATGTACAGCAAGACACACAATTGTTTTATGGCACGATGCGTGAAAATTTAACCATAGCTTCCCCGCATGTGGATGATGCAACAGTACTCGCTGCGGCACATACGGGTGGCATTGATGAATATATCAATAGTCACCCTAAAGGCTTTGATTTATTGGTGGGCGAGCGTGGTGAAACGCTTTCTGGTGGCCAAAAACAAGGCGTAGGTATTGCACGTGCACTCATTGCTAAACCGAATATTATTTTGCTAGATGAACCCACGAGTGCGATGGACCATACTGGTGAGGACGCGGTAAAGAAACGCTTGGCAGAAGCGGCGCAAGGCAAAACAGTGGTGCTCATATCGCATCGTTCTGGTTTGTTCGATTTGGTTAACCGCATTATTGTGATTGATTCTGGCAGAGTAGTAGCGGATGGTCCTAAAGATCAAGTCATTGAAGCATTGCGTAGTGGCAAAATAGCGAAGGCGCTGTGATGAAAATGCGTCGCCAGAAAAACAAACCAGAAAAGCAAACTGAAAAATAATATGAGTGAAGGATTATTTAAAAAAATAGGCGCTTTTAATAACTTTCTTAAAAGCCAAAGCTGGCTTACCAAGCCGATTTATTACATGGTTGATCACGCAGTGCCAACAGAGAGCCGTGATGATTTGGCTTGGAATGAAGAAGCAGATTTGGCAATATTGGAGCAAGCGCCACTAAGGGCAAAAAAACTACTGTATGTGATAGCGGCTATTATGCTTGCAGCGCTTTTGTGGGCTTGGTTTGCCAAAGTAGATGAAGTCACTCGCGGTGAGGGTCGCGTAATTCCGTCACGTCAATTGCAAGTAATCCAGTCTTTAGATGGCGGCATTGTGTCTGAGATTTTAGTGAAAGAGGGTGAAATTGTTAAAGTAGGTACGCCCTTAATTAAAATTGATGAAACGCGTGCAGCGTCATCTTTACGTGAAAATCAAGGGCAATATTTGGCATTATTGGCTAAGCAGGCACGCTTGAGTGCATTGGCTGTAGGCGGTAGTTTTAATCCACCACCAGAAGTTAGCACAGAAAGCCCAGTGGTGTATGAACAGGAATATGCTTTGTTTAATGCAAGCAGAGAAGAGCTCGCCTCTATTGTAAATATTGGGCGCGATCAAGTTGAACAGCGTGAAAAAGAGTTGGTTGAAGTGCAATCTAAGAAAGAGTTTGCAGAAAAAACCTATGAATCTGCTAGCAAAGAGTTGGCTGCGAATAAACCTTTATTGGCAAGTGGCGCAGTTTCTGAAATTGATATTTTAAAACTGGAGCGTGAAGCAACACGCGCCCGTGGCGAGATTGAGCAATCGAAAGCACAAATCAGCCGTATACAATCTTCTATCAGTGAGGCTAGGCGTAAGGTGACAGAGTCAGAACAAACGTTCAGAAGCAAAGTGCGTACTGAGTTAAATGATACTACTGCGAAACTAAATAGTTTGACTGAAACTAGCGTTGCGCTTACCGACAAAGTAAAGCAGGCAACTTTAAAGTCACCAGTAAACGGTAAAGTGAGCCGCTTATTTTTCAATACGGTCGGCGGTGTGATACAGCCAGGTAAAGAGGTTCTAGAGCTTGTACCAACCGATGATGCCTTGGTGTTAGAAACCAAAGTGCAGATTAAAGACATTGCTTTTTTGCGCCCCAATCAGCCTGCTGTCGTAAAACTCACTGCCTATGATTACACTGTTTATGGTACGTTAGATGCCGTCGTGGAAAGCATTTCTGCGAACTCTACGGTGGATGACAAAGGAAATGCTTATTACCTGGTGCGTGTGCGCACTCTGAAAACTAGCTTGGGTCAAGATAACCAAGGCAATGCGTTGCCGATTATCCCGGGGATGGTGGCGCAAGTAGACATCCTGACTGGCAAAAAAACTATACTTTCTTATTTGCTAAAACCAGTGCTAAAAGCCAAGTCTTACGCATTTAGTGAAAGGTAGTGGGTAAAAAATAATCATGCAAGATATCTTTATATCACCTTTAAGCACAAGTCTGATTAGCTGGGCTGAAGCCTTTCCGAAAGCGAAAATAACAAATAATGTAGAGGTCTCGAAATCTCAAAAAGATGACTTAATTCTATTCTGGTTGCACATGAACGTTGACAGACAGGAATGGCTCACCAATACCATCTTACTCATTCAAAAAAATTATAAAAGTTCAAAAATTGTCGTATTAGCAAATGCGCCCATACAAGCAGAAGCGATGCACGCATTAAGTTTGGGTGCTGTTGGTTATTGTCACGCGTATTCTGACCCTGAAGTATTAAAAGAAATTAAAACGGTCATTAGTCATGGCGGTTTGTGGTTGGGTAATGAATTGCTGCGACGATTAATTGAGGCTTCAACTAAACTGGTGGGCAATCAACCCAAGCAAGTAGAAGCATTGCTTGCACAGTTAACTAAACGTCAAAAAGATGTGGCGATGGAAGCCGCAAAAGGCTTAAGCAATAAAGAAATCGCAAGGATACTCAAAATATCTGAGCGCACGGTAAAGGCGCATCTAGCTGCAACCTTTGAATGCTTAAAAGTAAAAGACAGGCTACAATTAGCGTTAATGCTTAATAGCAATTATCGACGCTAGGCAGTACTCACTAGCAAGTAGTTATTTAATAGTCACTAGCCGAAATTACATCACCCAGCCCAAATTACATTAGTAAGCTCAGCAGAACTAAATTCAGTTGAACCTAATTCAGCTGTAATTGGCAGGGGTATTAATTTTGCTTTATTTGAGCTTAACGCCTGGCCCAGTCAATCCATCAATACCAATTTCTTTAAGCGATTTAATTTCATTCTCACTATTCACGCCCTCAGCAATCGCCTGTAAGCCGATAGAGTGCGCCACCATGCATAAGCCGCGCAGCAGTGTTTTATTGGTTTCGTTGGCATCAATACCGCGCACAATAGAGGCATCAAACTTAATATAGCTCAGGCCAACATCATGTAGCTCACCTAGGCGAGAAATACGCAGGCTTACGTGCTCAACGCCAACATGGCAGCCCACAGCAATGAGTTTATTGCAGAAAAATTTGAATTCATCCAAATAATCAAATGCTGCGATTTCGGGAACCTCAAAACTTAGCAGGTTTGGGTCTTGTAAATGTTGTTTAATGAGTTTGGCTGCTTTTTGGCTATATTTGCGGTCGCGCATCGCATTGGCTGAAACGTTGATACATAATGGTTCTGCGCCTTGCGCCAACAGTGTTACGGCGGTTTCCAGTACCAGTTCATCAATGCTTTGAATCAAATTGAGCTGCGTTGCCCAATGAATAAACTCGCCCGCGCAATGCCATTTACCATTTTCCTCTAATTGCAGCCTGACTGGGCTTTCGTTGTGAATGAGCGCACCTTCGGTTGTGATGACAGGATAATGCTCTAGCTTAATGCGCTTGTTGGTAAGAGCATCATTGAGGGATGTTTTCCACTCGACCAAGTAATTACTTTCGGTTATTGCGATGCTACTTGCGTTAACAACGCGAAGATAATTTTCTTCACTTAGGCTAGAAAGATTCAAGATGAATTCGAGCATTTTAAATAGCGAAGCCGACTCATCCATTTTTTTGGCTTTTGTGGTTACTACTAAGAAGCGCGCAGCTAGCTCTGGGGTTTCAATTTTGGCTGCGCTATTAACAGCTTGTTTAAGCTTGTTGGCAAGCGCAAATTCATCGGTGTTTCGTTTGCAGAATACCGCAAACTCGGTGCCGCTTAGCCTGCCAGCAATGAGCGATGAATCTTCGCTACATTGTGATTCCAGCGCACCACTGATTTGTCTAAGTAGCGCATTGGCTTGCGGGTAGCCCAAGGCTTCGTCTAACTGGGCTAAGTTAGAAAGTCTAAATATCACCAAGGCGCCTTCGTTATATTCATCATGGTTTAGGGTGGCTTCCATGGTCTTTACGAAGTAATCACGATTCATCAGGCCAGTGACGTCGTCATAATTATTTTTGAGGCGCAGTTCATCTAGGCGCGTAGATTCTTTAGTCACGGTTTCTTTAATGCGATTTGAAAGATGATTCATTTCGCGTACTACCGCTTTAAATTCCAGTGTTTTTGGTTCATTAATGCTAATAAACCTGTTTTCACCAATCGCCTTCGCTTGGTTCACGACATCATCAAGCGGACTTAAAATCTTGCGTAAGATTTTCCCACCAACATAACAAGCTAGCAGACCGATGAGGAAAGCCCACAGCGCGATGAGTAATGTTGCGTTCCAAAGCTTATCGTAAGCAAAGCTAACATCGCTTTCTAAAGTGAGTGAGCCATATTGTTTCCAGCCATTTTGCACATCTGCCATACCAGTATGCACGCGAATAGGCACAAGCTTGGTAAACCATTTAGGCGCTCTGGTGTAGCTATTTGCATTGACGCGTTCACTAATCAATTTGCCATTTGGGTCAAACAGCCCAATATAGCGATAATGTCCAGAATCAAATTGCGCGGCTAGCAATAAATCTAGCGTAACAGGGTCTTTATCCATTTGCGACATAGAAAGCGCAAGTGAAGTCACGTTATCAATATTCCTCGTTTGCAGCTCTTCTTCAAGGTAGTTTTTGCTGGAGAGCGTACTTAAAATAAAGCTGCCAGCTGAAGCGAGCATCACGGTAAATAGTATTGCTAGCCAGAGTTGCTTGATGAGTGACATATCAATTCCTTAATTCCATTCATTTGATTAACTTAATCCGTCTGCTTGTAAACGCATCAACACATCGCGCCATTTGGAAAGATGCGAAGTTGATTCTCCTTTGGGTTTAGTACTAGTTCCAATCCACAGGCCTTTATCGTTAAAATTAAAAATTGGTGTCAAATCTCGTCTACTAGATGATGGCATAATTTCAGGCACTAAACTATCTAAAATCAGCGGTTCAGATTGCGGAGTGGCGTAGTAACTAAGCACCATATGCGCTAACACAACGCTTCTATCTTGATTAGTGATTCGCGCACGCACATAGGTTAAGCGTAGTTTCTCATTTGGGACATTGAGTATTTTTAAAAATGTATATTTGGCTATGCTGTAGTCTTCGCAATCGCCAGCTAAACGGCCGAGTGATTCTAATGGCGTGGCCCAATAGTCTGATTGTCCCCATAGATCAATATCTTCTGCAAAAACAACTTTTTGGTTAAAAAACTGGTTAATTTTTTTAAGTTTTTCTGTTTCAGGAGCCGATTGCAAACTGGATATTAATTCTTGTAGCTCGATGGTGTTGTTATAAGCTTCTTCACCATATCTTTGTTTGGCAAGGCTACTAAATTTACTGAAATCATAACTGGCTGCATAAATAACGCTAAAGCCAAGCAGCAACAGCATTAATGAAATGAGGTTGTTGATTGGTCTTAAAAATTTAAACTGTTGTTTAATCTTCGAAATAACGCTTGCCCTAAAACATTAAATAAATGTTGACGAAAAAGCCGCCATGGTTGACCCAAAGATTATCGGTTTTTATGAGGTTGTCGCATCTGCGAATAAAGATGGTTTTTGTATGGTATTTCGATATCCACAACTATTGCACATACAGGCTACGTATTGGCCGCCCATATTGGCCATCAGTACAATAGTTTTTTACCTCAATAGGGCGTTAAATGCGATTGTGAAAAAAGGCGTTAAGCCTACAACTAACTTTAATTTAGGATACGATCATGGCAATTGTTGGCAAAGTAGTAGCACTGACAGGAACTGCATACCTTATTACGGATAATGGTGATAAGCGAGAGCTACAACTTGGCGATACAGTGCAGACCAGCGATACCATCCAAACAATGGCAGGCGCAGAGGTCGAGCTTGATATGTCCAATGGGCGCGTGATGCGCATTGGACCAGACCAGTTAGTTGCCTTTACACCTGAGCTTACGAATGCGCTTGGTTTTGATGCTTTAGATAGTGAGGTTAATCTTGCTACGATAGAAACGGTGATTAAAGCGATTGAAAGTGGTAAAGATATTAATGAGGTGCTAGAAGAAACAGCGGCAGGCAATACTGGTTCACGTATCGAACGTGGTTTTGATTTTGTGTCTTTGCTAAGAATTGTAGATCCACTCAATCAATTTGGTTTTAACTATGATTTTAATTTTAACGCTAACATTGATGACCAGCCTATTACAGGTCGTATTATAGATGACGATGCGAATGGCTTGGGCGGTAGTGGCGGTACAACAACACCAGCTTCTTCATTAAGTTTAAGCGCCACGCCCACACTTACTGAAGCAGGCGGCGACATTATTTATACGGCTACAGTAACTCGCGCACCCGTCACTCCACTGGTGGTAACGCTTTCTAGTGGCCAAACCATTACGATTTTGCCTGGGCAATTAACGGGCACTGTAACCGTGCCTGTGCTTGCTGATGAAGATGTGTATAGCGACCAAACGAATGTGAGTGCCACGATTACTGGTGTTAGCGGTGGCGGCACGACTTCTCCTTGCTCGGCGGGCCGTGCCAGTGGCGGCACGGAGAGAGACGGCGGGGACGCCCGTTCGGCGGTGTCAAAGGAGAGGAGTTCGAGCACCGATGAGGGCCCGATTACCGTTGTTACAAATTGGCAAACTAGCCAAGCAGCTCACCGGCCGACCCTCCCCGCTCGATCAGCGCGTGGCCGGAGCCGCGGCGCGT
>JANNOS010000119.1:0-5611 GCA_031399315.1 Methylophilaceae bacterium
TAAGGCTATTAAGTCAAGCATAGCAGGGTCAATTCAATATATGGTTGCGCTAGGCGCCGCGTGGTTGGTACTCACTGCAGGCATACTGGCTCTAATGCTCATCGTCGGCATTGTAGCTGGCATCATTACTAGCTTAATTCCTGCGCTAGGCCAAATGATGATGTCGCTTATATTGTTTGGTATTTTTCTAGTGGCTACAGCGGTGATGCTTGCGTTTCAATATGTGAGTTATCGCGATGTATTTAGAGCGGCTTAAATTTTTATGCATGGCTTTGCTTGCGGCATCTGTTCTCGGGTGCGATGGTGTAGGGATAAATAATCAATCACCAGATAAAAATTTACCTAATAATAATTTAAAAGTCGTCATCATTCGACACGCAGAAAAATCAAAAGACGGTGATAATTTATCGTGCCAAGGGCAAAATCGCGCGACTCAATTAGCCTCAGTGTTGTATCAAAAAATCAACAAACCAGATTTCACTTACGTGCCAGCGCTTAAGTTAGACAAAGCTACCAAGCACAGCCGCATGTTTCAAACCGTAACGCCATTTGCAGTGAAATACGATTTAACTATTAATAGCAAATATGCCGTAGACGACTATGACGATGTTGCTAAAAGCGTACTTAAAAAAGAAGGTACTGTATTGATGGTGTGGAGCCATGCTGAAATATCCGATTTGGTTAGCGCATTAGGTGTAGATGAAGCGCCAACATGGGATGATGCGGATTTTGATGGCATGTGGACGATTACTTACCCCGATGGTAAAGCGGTGCTCACGATGGATGCTGAAGGACTTAGCCCGCAACAAGATTGCAGTTTTTGACTTAAAATAGAGGCTCTGGAAGCCGCATTAATACTACCTCGCAGGGCATTCATTTTAAGTCGTTTTTAAGCTATTTTCTCGTTTATATTTTTTCCAGCTTAGCGTATTCCATTGCCAGTGTTTTTAAACCATTGCTGCCAAAGTTAATTTTAATTACCAAATTTTCTCCGTTACCTTCGTAAGTCACTACCACGCCTTCACCAAATTTAGCATGGCGCACGCTAGTGCCAATTTTAAATGGGTAGTTATTCGATTGAGATGGCGCAGCTTGGTGCGATGCTATTCGGTAATTGCCGCCTGATGCATAATTTTTAGCAATCGGTTTGCTGTTAAGGCGCTTTAATAATGCTTCTGGAATTTCATCTAAAAAGCGTGACGGAATGCCGTAACGCACTTGTCCGTGCAGCATACGGCTTTGCGCATGGCTCAAATACAAGCGCTGGCGCGCACGGGTGACGGCAACATACATCAAGCGGCGTTCTTCTTCTAGCCCACCAGTTTCACTGGCGCTATTTTCATGTGGGCATAAGCCTTCTTCTAGGCCACTAATAAACACGGCTTTAAACTCTAGACCTTTAGACGCATGCACCGTCATCAGCTGTAGTGCATCGTAACCAATAGTGGCTTGATGGTCGCCCGCTTCTAAACTGGCATGGGTTAAAAACTGCGTCATTAAGTCCTGTTCAGTTTCGCCATCCACATTATTGTGGTTGCCAAAATCTTGGTTGGTAAACGCAACAGTCGCGGTAATGAGTTCCGCCAAGTTTTCTAGCCTGTCTTCACCATCTTTATCATTCTCGTAATGCGCTTTAAGGCCAGATAATGTGGTGGCAAGCTCGGCAACCTCAGATAAGGTAATGCCATACACTTGGTCGGTCATCTCGCGGATTAAGTGCACAAAGCCTTCAATGCCTTTGCCACCAGCGCGACCATTACCTACCTTGTTAATCGCTGCCTGCCACAAGCTGCATTCGTTTTGGCGCGCGCCTTCTTGTAGTTGTTCTAAGCTCCGCGCACCGATACCACGTGCAGGAAAGTTAATCACGCGCAACAGCGCAGTGTCGTCATTGGCATTGGCAATTAAGCGCATGTAGGCGAGTGCATGTTTAATTTCTGCGCGCTCAAAAAAGCGCAAACCGCCATACACGCGGTAGGGCAGGTTGGCCGAAAACAAAGCGTGTTCTAAAATACGAGATTGCGCGTTGCTACGATAGAGTAGCGCCATATCCGCCAGCGGCGTGCCTTCACTTTGCAGCATTTTCACTTCATCGACAATAAATTGCGCTTCGTCTGTATCGTTATACGCTTCATAAACTCTCACAGGCTCACCAGCACCTGCCGAAGTCCATAAGTTTTTGCCTAAGCGATTTTTGTTGTGGCTGATAATCGCGTTAGCGGCATCTAAAATATTGCTATGACTGCGGTAGTTTTCTTCTAACTTAACGATGTTTTGCACTTTAAAATCACGCTCAAAATCGTGCATATTGCCTACGCGCGCACCGCGAAAACCATAGATAGATTGGTCATCATCGCCCACGGCAAACATACAGTTACTAGTGCCAGCTAGTAGCTTAAGCCATTGATATTGAAGTTTATTCGTATCTTGAAACTCATCGACCAAAATGTATTGGAAGCGGCTTTGATAATGGTTGCGAATACGCTCATCGCGCTCTAACAACTCGTAACAACGCAGTAATAACTCGGCGAAATCAGCCACGCCTTCGCGATTGCACTGCTTGTCATACTCTTCATAAATCTCGCGCATTTTTTGGCTGTGGCCGTCGTAGGCATCCACTTTATTGGCGCGTAAGCCTTCTTCTTTGCAGCTGTTAATATAGCCTTGCACTTGTTTGGGCGCGTATTTTTCATCGTCCACATTCATTAACTTCATCAAGCGTTTAATGCTACTTAACTGATCAGCAGTATCTAAAATTTGAAATGTACTCGGCAAGCCTGCCTCGCGATAATGCGCACGCAATAAGCGGTTGCAAAGCCCGTGAAAGGTGCCTGCCCACATGCCGCGTGTATTAATTGGCAGCATAGCCGTGAGTCTGGTCAACATTTCTTTAGCCGCTTTGTTGGTGAACGTCACCGCCATTAAACCCATGGGCGAAATTTGTTCAGTTTGTATAAGCCAAGCGATTCTAGTCGTTAATACGCGGGTTTTACCGCTACCAGCGCCCGCTAAAATCAGTGCAGATTGATGCGGTAAGGTCACAGCCTCGAGCTGTTTATCGTTAAGGCCGTCTAATAGATTTATTTGAGATTGCATGCCGATATTATCGCACGGGATACGGCTTAATTATCACGCGGGATACCGCTTACAATTACTTAAAAAATGATACAAAAAATTACAAATTCGTTTGAACCAAGCGCATCAATGTGCGTCTGAATAGGCATGGTGACAATAATTTAGGTTGTTGTTATCTTTCCGCTTCTTTCCTCCCTGAGCGGAAGCCCCGTCTAACTTTTATACAGGACGATGAGGCATTTTGCCCCGATTTTATTCCCCTTAAATCGGGGCTTTTTTTATCTTTAATCCAGTCTGTAACTGACTTGAATTATTAAAGTTGCCAATCAATCGGCGTTTGGCCTTGCTTAATTAAGTATTGATTAATCGTAGAAAATTGATGGTTACCAAAAAATCCACGATGCGCCGATAGCGGCGATGGGTGGACCGATTTTAAAACCAAATGTTTTTTGTCATCAATAAACGTACCTTTTTTCTGTGCATAGCTTCCCCACAATACAAACACCAAACCTTCGCGATGCGCATTCAATGCGGCGATGGCGGCGTCTGTAAACGCTTCCCAGCCCTTGCCTTGGTGCACGCCCGCTTTCGCTTGTTCTACCGTCAGCATGGCATTTAATAACAACACACCTTGGTCTGCCCACGGCGTTAAGTCTCCATTTCGGCTCATTTTAATACCCAAATCAGATTCAATTTCTTTAAAAATATTCATGAGTGAAGGTGGTGGGGCGATGCCTTTTGGAACAGAAAAGCTTAACCCATGCGCCTGCGCATGACCTTTATCATCTTGGCCGTGGTAAGGATCTTGCCCAATAATCACCACTCTAACTTTATCAAAAGGCGTGTGATTAAACGCATTAAAAATCAATGGACTAGGCGGAAAAATCACTTTACCAGCCGCTTTTTCTTCTTTAAGAAAATCGCGTAAAGCCTGCATATAAGGCTTTTCTAATTCATCACCAATGACTGCCAGCCATGAAGGGTGAAGTTGGCCTGATTTTTGTTCTGTCATAAGGATGATTTATGCATTAATGCGACTTCTCTTTAATAGCTCTAAGAGTGTTCTTGAATATGTAAAGGTAGAGCCAACACCTAAAATAATTAAGAAATATGGCCAATACTTAATTACAATCAATACTGAACCTTTATACCTACTATGCGTATTAGCTAGGCTTTCAGCGCTTGCCGCAGATAAAGGGTCTTGCCAACCAGTTAATAGAAATAAGCCAGCTAGTACACAGTAAATAGACGATAAACAAGCGAAAGTTAGAATGGTTTTTGATAACTTAATTGAACCGAATTTATCTAATAGTTTCAGAATGTGAAAAGAAACAATAACGCCAATAAAAAAGAATGTAATTACTTCAGATGAAAACATAAATACTCCATATTTGAAGATGCATAACGTTTGGTATAAAGGGCTGCGAGGTATAGTACTACTTGATAACCCTCAGTCTCTTTGCTCTCTTTGGCTTGCGGGCATTTTTGTAGGAGCCGTGCGAAGCGTTTGTTTGTAACCACGATTACCACGAACGACTATTTGCCCCTTACGGTCAATGGTTACAAGGCTTTCAGTGATGATGTTTTTGTAACCAGAGTTGATTTCAAAACTGAACGACACTCCATCGGTTTTGAAAACCCATTGCTGTGAGCCTAATGCCAAAAAACTGTAAGTTTCATTTTCTATTTCAATTCGATGGCTGTGTAAAGCACTTGTATTTCCGCCCTTGCTCGGTGGGCGGTAATTTTCTTGCAGATATAACTTGTAGTCACTTATTTTTTTATTTTCAATTTTCATATCTGACATTTGATGCCTCACATAAGGGTTAATGTAAATTGGCCATCCTAATCGACGTATTACTTTAGGTCAAATGACAATTAGAATAAAAAAACCTCGCCGAAGCGAGGTTTTAATATTACGGAGTAGCAAGGTTATATTTCGTTATTGCATCAACCCACCGTAAGGCGGAAAGTTGATGCAACATCAAAAGCAATTACATCATTCCACCCATGCCGCCCATCCCACCCATCCCACCCATATCCCCACCACCCATTGCTGGGCCGTCGTCTTTAGGTAGTTCAGCTATCATGCAATCTGTTGTTAGCATCAAGCCAGCAACAGAAGCTGCATTTTGCAATGCAGAACGAGTCACTTTAGTTGGATCTAAAATACCCATCTCAATCATGTCGCCGTAAGTTTCGTTAGCAGCGTTGTAACCGTAATTGCCTTTACCAGCAGCTACGTTGTTTACAACGACTGAAGGCTCAACACCAGCATTAGCAGTAATTTGACGCAATGGCTCTTCAACCGCGCGAAGCACGATTTTAATACCAGCTTCTTGGTCAAGGTTGTCGCCTTTTACTTTAGCGATTGCATCACGTGCACGGATCAATGCAACGCCGCCGCCAGCAACAATACCTTCTTCAACAGCTGCACGCGTTGCGTGTAATGCATCTTCAACACGGGCTTTTTTCTCTTTCATTTCGATTTCAGTTGTAGCGCCAACTTTAATCACAGCAACACCGCCAGCTAATT
>JANNOS010000153.1:0-31097 GCA_031399315.1 Methylophilaceae bacterium
ACTTGTAACCAAGCGCCTTTTTTACTGAGGATTTCTACGCTATCATTTTTATTCAAACTGCCGACAGTTTTGGCATCTGCGAAAGGTTCTTTGCGTAGGCTGTCTGCTTTAAGCGCTGTGGCTTTAGATGATAAAGCGGTATCGCCAGCAAGCGCTAGAATAGGGCTTGCCAGAGCCATTAATACGAATAGTTTTAAACCATTTTTCATGCTAAATCCTTTACTAAATCATTTGTATGGTGCTCATGTTCCAGTTTAATCACCGCTTGCGCAAACAACGTGCGCCACTGAGATGCTAAGTTAGGTGAAGCTAAATTTTGTGGCGCTAAATTGACTGTTTGATTCATTAACTTCCCCTCATGCAGTGCATAACGCATGGCTGTGTTACTCGGTAGACCTAAGTTTTGGATTAAAGTTGGCAATTGACTACTAATATTTAACGCATCTTGCTTTGCCGCGTTAGCGTAATCGGGCTTGCTGTCGCTATACATCCAGCTAATTGTAAGCATGTCGCCAAATAAACCCCAAATGCCACTTTGTGTGCCTTGCAAAATTTCGATGTTGTTTGGCGATTGACTGACAAGCTCAATGCTGTGTTTTAATTTTTTAAGCAATGTGTCGGTTAGAGGTTCGTTTGCTTCAATTAAAACGGGCATGATGAGCACGCTATGCTCAGCATCATCAGACTTTAAGCCAAATGCCAGCCAGCGCTGTAATGCGCGGTCTGTGGCGAGTGCATATATTTTCGCAACACCAAAAAACGCGACTGCCCATAAAAGTGGCGCAGTGAGGTCTAAATAGGTGTTGCTGAGGTTGATTGCAATGTACGAAAGTACCAACAGGCCGATTTGGCAGCCAGTAAAGATAGAGTTAAATTTAGTGCGGTCTACATTGAAATAAAAAGCCAAAGTGGTCGCCCAGATCAAGAGCAAGCTCATTAGAATATAAGGAATTTTGCCACGCCACACTTTCAAATAATCACCGCGCTTTGCATTATCTATGGCGGTTGCAAGTATTTCTACCCCCGGAAATTGTTTATCCATGGCGGTGGGTTTAATGTCAAATAAGCCTGGAGCCGTAGAGCCAATAATCACGATTTTGTTGGTAAATTCATCTTGTGGACGTTTTTTGTGTTGACTGGCTAAATCGGTAAATACGTCACTAAATGTAACGAACGTATAGCTAAAAGGCTTGCCACGCCAGTTAATGAGCATATCTTTTGGTATGCTGTTTGTATTTGCCCCTGAGTATTGCGCGACCACTAAAGGCAGTGCGGGTAGGCGCCAACCGTAATCATCATGAAACATGCGATATTCGCGCACAATGCCGTCGGTATCAGGGTATACCGTATGCGTACCGAGTCGGTCAGCTTTAAGTGCGCCTTTAAAAAACGGCAAAATAGCGGCTATCGTTGCATCTTTTGCGGCGCTTACATCTGCACCAATATTTTGTTTTAAACCAGGGATTTGTGAAAACTTAAGTTCGCTATTATTGTCTTCTGAAGGGTCCAAACGCAAAATCGGAAAAAATGTATTGCTGCTATCCGTAATCACCTCGTTAAAGTAGGTGTCAGAGTCTGCGTTATAAATATCGGCATCACTAAACACAATATCAAACACAATAGCTTTAGGGTTTTGCGCTTGAATATTCTCGACAAACTCGCCTAACACTTGGCGCGGCCACGGCCAACGACCATACTCTTTGGCAAACGCCGCTAAACTCGCCTCGTTGATATCAACAATCACAATATCTTTGTCGGGTTCGGGTTGAAACACGCGATGCTTCACCATAAAATCAAACGCTTTGTCGCGCATATTTAAGCCCACACCAAATGTGCCAGCATCTAACAGCATCAGCAACGTGAAAAGCGTTGCCAAGTATATGTAGAAATTGTTTTTTAACTTGCGGGTTAAATTAGCAAGCCATTGACCCAGAATAAGCTTAAGTTTAGTCATAGTTACAGTTTGGTCATCGTTTGAGTTTAATCTTTGACTTTAATCATAGAGGTGGCCGTCACACTGGTTTATAATGGCGATCATGAATGAAATTATAGCCCCTCTTTTAATTTTAGCGATTATTTTACTCATTTGGCTTGCTTGGCGCGAACTTACAAATAGTAAAAATGGTGCTTTATTAAGCCAATTAGAAGAAAAGCATCGCGCCATGTTGTTGGATTTAAACGATGGCCTAAACAAGCTGGGAGACCGTTTGAATACTGCCTCGCAGGATAGCGGTGAAAAGCTGAAAATTTCTGTTTCAAGTGAGTTGCAAGCCACGCGTGATGCTATGCAAGCCTTGCAATTGGCGGTGTTGGAAACCTTACACAAGACTTTGAGCGAGCAGGGCAAATCACAACAATCACTCATTAACGACACTATGCTAAAAGCCACTACTACACTCACACAAAGCGTTGAAAGCTTGGGTAAGATTGTAGATAGCCGCTTAGAACAAATTGGCGGCAAGGTTTCTGAGCGCTTAGACGAAGGCTTTAAAAAAACCAACGAAACGTTTATCAGTGTGATGGAGCGCCTTGCGACGATAGATGAGGCACAGAAGAAGATTGATGGCTTAACCGTCAATATGGTGAGCTTGCAAGAGTTGCTGGGCGATAAACGTAGTCGCGGTGCGTACGGGGAAGTTCAGCTAGAAGGTTTGGTGCGCAATGTGTTGCCTGCTGGCAGTTTTAGTATGCAACATAGTTTTGAAAACGGCACGCGTGTCGATTGTGCGCTATTTTTACCAGAGCCAACAGGCACGGTGGCGGTGGATAGCAAGTTTCCGCTCGAAAATTATCATAAAATGTTTGACAGCAATTTGAGTGAAACTGAACAAAAACTCGCAGAAAAACAGTTTAAAGCCGATATTAAAAAGCATGTGGATGACATTTCTAGTAAATACATTATCTCTAATGTCACCAGTGATGGCGCTGTGATGTTTATCCCAGCTGAAGCGGTGTTTGCAGAGATACACGCTTACCATCCGGAGATTATTGATTACGCCATGATTAAGCGCGTATGGCTGGTTTCGCCAACGACTTTGATGGCAGTACTTAATACGGCGCGCGCTGTGTTAAAAGATGTAGAAATGCGTAAACAAGTGCATATTATTAAAGATGAGTTAGGTAAGCTGAGTAAAGACTTTGAGCGTTTTGATGTGCGTATGAAAAAACTCGCCGACAATATTCGTCAGGCACATGAAAACGCTCAAGACGTGCATGTGAGCAGCCAAAAAATTACTAACCGATTTAAGCAAATTGAGCGGGTTGAATTGACGAATCAAACTTTAAGTCCGATTTCTGTGGATTTGTTGGATGCGATAGATGAAATTGAAGATAAATAACCCTAAACTAACTATAACGATATGAATATAAAAATATTATATTTCGCAAGAATCAAAGAAGCTGTGAATTATTCAACAGAGGATATAGTTTTGCCTAGCAACGTTTTAACCATTACTGCGCTCAAAAATTACTTGGCGCAGCGTGGCGATACTTGGGCAGACTTGTTTAATGGCAAACAAACCATACGTGCGGCGATTAATCACGAGTTGGTGGATAATCTTGCCAGCATTAAAGAGGGTGACGAAGTGGCGTTTTTTCCGCCAGTCACGGGCGGCTAACTAAATACCCCCTCTCCCTTGATGGGAGAGGGCTAGGGAGAGGGTGTTGTCACATAAAAACATTCAATTTGCTAAGATACTTCGTACCAACCAAACCGACGCTGAGTTTAAAATCTGGCGCGCGCGCTGCGTGCTGGTAGATTGATGCATTATAAGTTTAAACGTCAAGTGCCCATTGGCGATTATATTGTTGACTTTGTGTGTTTTGAGCAAAAACTGATTGTTGAAATTGATGGTGGGCAGCATTTTGAGAGTGCTGAAGATTCGGTCCGAGATGCAGAATTAGGTATTTTAGGGTTCAATGTGTTGAGGTTTTGGAATAACGATGTAATGCAGAATTTAGAAAGTGTTTTAATAATGATATTGCAGCGACTGCAAGTGACTAGCCCCTCTCCCCAGCCCTCTCCCACAAGGGGAGAGGGAGTTTTAGTATGGCTATTCGTATACAAATAGAAGATTTTGATGTGGGGCTTGAGTTGAACAAGCTCAGGCTAGCAAACCCAAGCATTGGTGCGCTTGTTAGCTTTGTTGGCCAAGTGCGCGATATTAATGATGGCAATGCAGTCAATACACTCACGCTGGAACATTACCCAGAAATGACACAGAAAGCTTTAACAGCCATAGAAAATGAAGCAAAAACCCGTTGGGATGTTGTTGATAGCTTGATTATTCATCGTGTCGGCACGCTTAAACCACTAGACCAAATTGTGTTGGTGGCGGTTTCTGGTGCGCATCGTGGCGAGGCGTTTAAAGCGTGCGAATTCATCATGGATTTTTTAAAAACCAGCGCGCCATTTTGGAAAAAAGAAGCTACTAGCCAAGGTGAGCATTGGGTAGAAGCAAAACTTAGCGATGACGCGGCAAAAGCGCGCTGGTAACGATAACTGGCAACATAAATCTGATGAAAAATAAACAAACACTGATATAAACACTATGCAAATTCTAAATGCCAGCGATTTAACAGCAGCTATCTCTTTAACTGATTTTAAGTTTAAGACAACTGCAGAATTATTAAGCCAATCAATAGGTTATCAGCCGCACATTCATGGCTGGGTGGCGCAGTCAGAAGCTAAAAAAGCGGCCTTGTTTGGTTTGAATTTACGCCAAAGTGGATTTAATTTGATTGTGTTGGGCGAGCATGGCAGTGGCCGTACATCCTTAATGCAAAGTGCGATGCAAGAAGTTGCCAAGAAAAAATATCAGGCTGCTCAGTTAAAAGGCCAAGATATTCATTTGCAAGACTTGTATTTGCAAGACTTATATTTGAATGATTTAGTCGCGATTTACGATTTTGATGAGCTAAATCAACCCACGCTTGTTAAGTTGCCAGTTGGCGCAGGGCAAAAATTGCGCGCAGAAATGGATGGCTTCTCGCGCACATTGATGCAAGAAATGCCGCATTTTGTGGCGGCTGAAAACCAGAGGGCGATGCTTTTAAACGTTGAGAAATGGTTAAAAAAAGCAATTGGCACACTTGAAGATGCTTTTAAAGATTGCAAAAATGCAGCAGGTGAACCTGCATTTAAACAGTATTTTCAGTTAATTAATCAAGAAGTTATTGCTTATCTGAAGGCGTGGCAACCATCACCTAGCACCGAAACGGAAAATAATTTAGAAGGTCTGATTAATGAGGCTTTCTTTGCGCGTTTTCGTGTGAATTTATTGGTAGATAATCAAAACACCAAATCGCAAGCACTGAATCAACCCGTGATTTACGATAACGACCCTAGTCTACAATCTCTATTCGGCGGGCTTGAAAGCGCTTCAGAATCTTCTGTTTTACCTAACTTTATGCGGCTACGTGCAGGCAATCTGCATAAGGCGGATGGTGGCATGTTGTTATTACATCTGCGTGATTTGCTAGGCGATGAGCAAAACGGCGCTCAAACCATAGAGAAGCTGCATCGATTTTTACGAAATGGCACACTGCAGATAGAAGACATGGGTAGTGGGGCGCAAAGTGCTGGTTATGTCGCCAACAACACTTTGTTACCCTTGCAAGTGAAGTTGGTGCTGATAGCGACGCGCGAAGACTTTTACGATTGCTTGGATGAACAGCCAGATTTTCTGAATCACTTCCCGATTAAAGTGGAGTTTGCAGAGCGTATTGCTGCCAGCCCAGAAAATTATGCAGCGATTGCAGGTTTTGTTGCGCAAAAATGTGTGCAGCATCAATGCGCGCATTTTACCCACGAAGCTGTGGCGGCCTTAATTGGTGCCTTACAGCGCTTAGAAGAAGACCAAACGCGCATTAATACTAACTTTGCTTTTTTAGAGCGCTTAATGTTAGAAAGTGTTGCATTTGCAGGTGATGTGAGCGTGGTAGAGGCTACGCATGTGCAATTGGCCATTCAGGCAAAATCGGCACGCAATCGTTATTTTGAAGAACAAATTCGTGATTCGATTATTGATAACGAGCTCTTAATTCAAGTTCAGGGCGAGGTTGTGGGGCAGGTGAATGGTCTCACTCATATTGAGCTAGGCGATGCGAGTTTTGGTTCGCCGATACGCATTACCGCACGCTGCTATCCTGGCGGTAAAGGTTTAATTAATATTGACCGCGAAGTGAATATGAGCGGACCTAATCACGATAAAGGTATTTTTATTTTGCAAAACTGGCTGAGTGCTAGTTTTAGCCATTTAGCGCCGTTAAGTTTGAACGCATCGTTGGTATTTGAACAAGAATATAATGGCGTGGAGGGGGATTCTGCGTCATGCGCAGAGCTTTTTGCGCTACTTTCGGCCATGGCAAATTTGCCCATACAACAAGGTATTGCGGTTACAGGTGCGCTTAATCAATTCGGGGAGGTCATGCCAGTTGGCGGCCTTAACGAAAAAATTGAAGGTTATTTTAGAGTATGTTTAGCGTTAGGTCTAAATGGTAAGCAGGGGGTGATTATTCCAAAACGTAATCAACGCCACTTATTGTTAGATCCTGCAGTTGTCGATGCGGTTAAAGCGGGCAAATTTCATATTATCGCGATAGATCATGTGTTAGAAGGCATAGAATGTCTAACAGGCAAGCTAGCAGGGGCGCAAAATAAGGTTGATAGTGATGCTACGCAGCTATATCTTCAAGATAGTGTGATGGGTCATGCAGAAGTAACATTGGCAGGGTATCGTAAAACACTTGAGAGTAATCAAGCAAAAACCAATAAAACCAGCCACGATTTATTGACTTAGGTTATTGACTTAGGTTATTGACTTAGATATTGAATAGTAACGATAAAAATGAGAGTAATGACAAAAACAGCCAAGATAAGTGTCGTCTGGATAAATGGCTGTGGGCAGCACGTTTCTTTAAAACACGTAGCGTCGCTGCAGATGCGGTAGATAGCGGCAAGGTGCGTGTGGATGGAGACCGCGCAAAACCAGCAAAAGAAGTTAAAGTCGGCATGTTGGTTAATATACGCAATAAAGATGTTGAGATTGAATGTGAAGTGAGTGGTTTATCGAATATTCGACGTGGTGCACCTGAGGCGGCTTTGCTCTACACCGAAACTGAAGCCAGTAAAACGAAGCGTGAGAATGCTAAAGTAACGCGCGAGGCCGACCATGCTGTGCGCGAAAGAGGCGCGGGGCGGCCAACCAAGCGGCAATTAAGAGAGATTAAAAAATTTACAGGGCTGAAGTATTAACACCACAAATATTTCACTTGCAAAGCGACAGTTAAAGTTGATACACTGCGTTCAACCATTGAACGGTAAGCTCTAGGAATGAGTTGAAGTTAACTATGCTAACTGATGAATATCGCTATAAAATTTTAAAAATTCTTGAGGCTAACCCTGAAATTAGCCAACGAGATATGGCGCGTGCATTGGGTGTAAGCTTGGGTCGCACTAATTTCTGTTTAAAAGCGCTCATTGAAAGAGGCTTATTAAAGGCTACAAATTTTCGCAATAGTAGCAACAAATTAGCCTACATGTATTTTCTAACACCCAAAGGGATAGAAGAGAAATCGGTGATTACAGCACGATTTTTAAAAATAAAAATGCAAGAATATGCAAATTTAGAGGCAGAGATTGCAGAGCTACGTCGAGATACAATGCATATTACCCAATTTGAATCATCGCAAGTTGAATTAATACAAAGTGAGGTAAGTTAGAGATGGCTCAACGTTATGCAATTATCCTCTGTGGTGGCTCTGGAACAAGACTGTGGCCACTTTCTCGCACATTAAGACCTAAGCAATTGCTTGCGCTAAATGGCGAGCAAACTTTGCTGCAGCAAACCACCACACGCCTGCTTGATTATGTTGATGCGGCGCATTTATATACTGTTACGCATGAAGACCATAAATTTGAAGTAAAAGGCCAATTGGCAGAAATTGCGCCAAATGCAGTGAGTAACGTGCTGGCCGAACCCTGCGCGCGTAACACATTGCCTGCTATCGCTTGGGCAGTAAGTAAAATTAATCAGCAAGATCCAAGTGCTATTATTGGCGTATTTGCCTCAGACCATGCCATTGATAATCAAGCTGAATTTTTACAAGCGTGGGCTACGGCCGAATTAGCCGCCCAAGATGACTATCTAGTATTACTGGGCATTAAACCAACAGAACCAGCCACAGGCTACGGTTACATTAAACCTAATTCAACGCTTGATTACAAGGGCGCCTTGCCAACCATGGTGGTCGGACAGTTTGTAGAAAAACCCAACGCGGAAAAAGCCGCCCAATTTGTGCAAGATGGCTATTTGTGGAATAGCGGCATGTTTGTGTTTAAAGCCAGTGCTTTTATGGCAATGTTGCAGCAATATCAGCCTGAAATGGCAGCGCAAATCAGTCATATTAGCGATGAGAACTTTACTGAAACTTACACCAACTTTACTAACGTTTCGATGGATTATGGCCTAGCTGAAAAGGTTGATAAAGTGGCCGTGGTGCCCGTGGATATGGCTTGGAGCGATTTGGGTAGTTGGGAATCGATCTATCAAAAACAAAGTAAAGATGCCGATAATAATGTAATGCATGGTGATGTATTTGCACAAGATACTACCAATAGCTTATTGTGGAGCCAAACAAGTTTGCTCGCCACGGCTGGTTTAAATAATATCGTCGTTATTCAAACCGCCGATGCGACTTTAATTTGCGATAGAAGCCGTACTGAAGAAATTAAAACCTTGGTTGCGCGCGTAAAAGCACACAAGCCTGAGCTCACAGAAATTCACCAAACCGCGCACCGCCCTTGGGGTACCTACACCGTGCTAGAAGAAGGCCCTAACTTTAAAATTAAACGCATTGTAGTAAAACCTGGTGCAAAACTCTCTATGCAAATGCATAAACATCGATCTGAGCACTGGGTAGTAGTTTCTGGTGTTGCGACGATTACTAATAATGAAATTGAATTTACGCTAAACGAAAATCAGTCGACTTACATCTCAAAAACACATCGCCACCGCTTAGAAAACAAGGGCACGGAGCCGCTGGCTATTATTGAAGTGCAGTGCGGTGATTATGTGGGTGAAGATGATATTGTGCGGTTTGACGACAAATATGGAAGAGTGAGTTAATGACAAAAGTAGCATTAATTACGGGCATCACAGGGCAAGACGGCGCTTATTTAGCCGAGTTTTTATTAGGTAAGGGCTACGTTGTGCACGGCGTGAAGCGCCGTGCCTCGTTATTCAATACAGACCGTATCGATCACCTGTATCAGGATCCACATGTCGATAACAATAACTTTATTTTACATTATGGGGATTTAACAGACTCCACCAACTTAATTCGCATTATTCAACAAACCCAGCCTGATGAGATTTATAACCTAGCGGCGATGAGTCACGTCGCGGTGAGCTTTGAAACACCAGAATATACCGCCAATGCCGATGGTATTGGTACCTTACGCATCCTCGAAGCCATTCGTATTTTAGGATTAGAACAGAAAACCAAGTTCTACCAGGCCTCCACTTCGGAGCTATATGGCCTAGTACAAGAAACCCCACAAAAAGAAACCACCCCGTTTTATCCACGCAGTCCCTACGCGGTCGCCAAACTTTACGCCTATTGGATTACCGTCAATTACCGTGAGGCTTATGGTATTTATGCCTGCAACGGCATTTTGTTTAACCACGAAAGCCCCATCCGCGGTGAAACCTTTGTCACACGCAAGATTACCCGCGCCTTAGCACGCATCAACTTAGGGCTGCAAGATTGCCTGTATCTTGGCAACTTAGATGCCCTGCGCGATTGGGGCCATGCCAAAGACTATGTAGAAATGCAATGGCTCATGCTACAACAAGCGGTAGCAGAAGACTTTGTGATAGCCACGGGCGTGCAGTACAGCGTGCGCGACTTTGTCAACGCAGCCGCTAAAGAATTGAACATGCACATCACCTGGCAAGATACTGGCGTCGATGAAAAAGGCTATTGGAAAGATAACTGCATCGTACAAGTAGATACACGTTATTTCCGTCCAACCGAAGTAGAAACTTTACTGGGCGACCCATCAAAAGCCAAACAAAAGCTAGGCTGGACACCGAAAATCACCTTTGATGAATTGGTTGCTGAGATGGTACGTGAAGATTACAAATCGGCACAACGTGATGAGTTGGTTAAGAAGCATGGCTATCAAGCCATGGATTATCATGAGTAAGCTTAGGCATGGATAACTTATGAATACTCTAACCCAAACTAGCGCATATTTGGCTACAGCGCGAAAAGTTCAAACACACTTTGTGTCCAACAGTGGCCTATGGCTGATGTTTACTGGTTTGTTAATCATGTTTTTACCGACGCTTTGGGATCTTTTCGTCGTGAATGGCATTTGGGTGGATGATGAACATGCACATGGCCCAATTATCCTAGCCATTTCGCTATGGTTACTTTGGAAGCGTTGGCAAGCAATACCAGATTTAGCAAGTTTTAAGCCTTCGCCTGCACTGGCTTGGCTGTGCTTTTTCCTTGCCGCAAGCTTGTATATACTAGGCAGGGCGCTAGATATTATTTATTTTGAAGTTGGTGCTTTTGTGCTGGGGCTAATGGGTATTGTCTTGATGGCTGGTGGGATGGCGTTGTTCAATAAGCTTAAATTCCCTCTATTTTTTATGCTCTTTATGGTGCCATTACCAAATTCACTTGTTGGACCTATTGCTAGCCTAATGAAAGAGGCGGTGTCGGCAGTCACGGTATACGTCTTGAGCTGGGCGGGCTTTCAAGTAGGTAGAACTGGTGTAGTGATTTACTTAGAGCAATACCAACTGTTAGTTGCAGATGCTTGCGCAGGGATGCGTACGCTATTTATGCTTGAAGCGCTTGGGGTTTTATATCTTAATCTTGTGCATCATCAATCTATGTTACGTAACATAGTTCTGCCTATTCTTATCATCCCTATCTCATTCACTGCTAATGTGATTCGTGTTATTGCGTTAGCACTCATCACCTATTATTGGGGCCTTGCTGCTGGTCAGGGCTTCATGCATGGCTTTGCGGGCATGGTGTTGTTCCTTGCTGGGCTGTTGCTGATGCTCGCTACAGATTCCATGTTGCGTTTAATTAGTAGGAGGTTGTATGGCAAATGAAATGTACCTTACAGTGAGCCAAAAACCTAATGTTCAGCATTGGTTGGTAGTGTTTTTTATGGCAAGTTGCTTTGCTGTTGCATGGTGGTTAACACCACATTTAACATGGTTTGAGCACATTGGTAGTCCACAGTTTGAGCAAATTACACCTAAACAATTTGGCGATTGGGTGGAGGTGACCGAAGCGGTTAGTGGCACAATTGTTAACCCTGAACAACAAGAAGCAGTTAATAACCTTTATACACAAGTGGTAAGCCGGGTTTATGAGCAAAAGGCAAGCGGTCGCCGAATAATGCTTTCGCTTGCTTATGGCGATAATCAGACTTTCTCTAAACAGTTGCATCGCCCTGAGGCTTGCTATTCGTCACAAGGCTTTAAAATTGAAAAAATGCATGAAGAAAAAATTCAAGTAATCGGTCAGTCTGTTGTCGTTAGTCGAATGTTAGCGACCATTGGCCAAAGACAAGAACAAGTCACTTATTGGATTCGTATTGGTGACGGCATCATTAGCGGCCCGCCTACCGCATTAAATATCGCGCGTTTGCAAATGAGTTTAAAAGGCTACATCACCGATGGATTGCTGTTTCGGATTTCAGAAATCAGTGAAAACGAGCAAGAGGCGCATGTCTTACAAGATCAATTCATCCGCGATTTTTTACAAGCGTTAAGCCCAGCGCAGCAGGCCATGATGGTCGGACTCAGGTGATAGGCCAACAATAGGTCTAAATGTGATCCATGTCTCGCAGTCTAACTATCATATATTTAGGGCCTATCAGCGGCACGTGTCTCGACCGTGCTAATGCGTTACGGCGACTTGGACATGCTGTTGAGCATCTAGATTTGCGACAGTTTTTACCTAAAACCGCATGGGTGGATCGCATTACTTGGCGCATGGGCGGTAACTTAATTGCGCCGTGGTTAATGCGCAATTTATCTGAAAAGCTGAATGGTAAACAGTTTGATTTATGCTATGTAGATGGCGGTGAATGGGTGACACCAAAAGTAATTTCGCTGCTAAATTTGTATGCAAAAAAAGTGATTAATTACAATATTGATGATCCGCTTGGCGCACGCGATGGTGCACGTTTTAAGGCATACCAGCAAAGTCTGCCATATTACGATTTAAATGTTGTTGTACGACAAGAAAATATTGCAGAAGCAGAAGTATTGAAAGTAAAAAAAATCATGCGTGTTTACAGAAGCGCAGATGAGGTTTCACATGCGTCACGGGAACTCACAGAAAAAGATCATCAAACTTGGGATTCTGCGGTACTTTTTTTGGGCACATGGTTTCCTGAGCGCGGGCCATTTTTGCTTGCATTAGCTCAACTAGGTGTGCCGCTGACCATTCGCGGGCCTAATTGGCATAAAGCGCCAGAATGGCCACAACTAAAGAAGTTTTGGAAAGGCGGCGCAATCGAGGGTGATGATTATGCGAAAGCTATTCAATGCGCCAAAGTGAATTTGGGCTTGTTATCAAAAGAAAATCGCGATTTACACACCACCCGCTCGCTTGAAATTCCCGCACTGGGTGGCTTGCTGTGCGCCGAGCGCACCAGTGAACACATTGCAATGTATAACGAAGGGCAAGAGGCAGTTTTTTGGAATGATGCAGAAGAATGTGCTGAGATGTGTCGTTTTGCGCTAAGTGATGAAAATCGTCGTCAGGCTATTGCCCAATCTGGTCATCTGCGTGTAAAGAAAAACGGTCACTATAACGAAGCAATTTTAACCACGATATTGAACGCTTCAGAGTTGATTTAATGAAACGTAGAATTTTAGCTGGCATGGGTGCTAACTCTTTTGGAATGGCCATCACTATTGGCATCCAACTTGTTTCTTTACCATTTTTTCTACACTACTGGGATGTCTCAACCTATGGCGTATGGCTAATGTTGTCAGCGATTCCTGCTTATCTGTCGATGGCGGATGTGGGCATGGTAACGGCAGCGGGTAACAAAATGACGATGACGATGACGATGGGCAAAGGCGACATGGTAGAAGCCAACAAAGTATTTCAAAGCGCACAGCTTTTTATGACGGTTGTTTGTGGCTTAATCGCCATCATAACAATCCCCGTTATTCTTTATGCACCATTACCTTTTTTGCAAAACGCTGATCAACGCGTGGCGCTTTCTGCTCTTTGTGTAGGTGTCCTGGCAGCCTTATTCAGCGGTCTTTCCGAGGCTGTTTTTAAATCTACAAAACGTTATGCAATGGGAACAATGTTAAGCAATTATGTGCGCTTGGGCGAATGGCTCGGCTACATGATTGGGCTGGTAATGATTGGTAGTTTCACAGCAGTAGCGCTGTGTGGACTAGCGGTTCGATTAATCGGCACCCTGATTGGTGTGCAGTTATCGCGGCGCGGTAATCATGGTATCCACTGGGGAATACATGCCGCAGAGCATGCGGAAATTCGCGCTATGATTAAGCCAGCTGTTTCTTTTATGGCTTTCCCATTGGCAAACGCGTTGAGCTTTCAGGGCTTAACCTTGTTGGTAGGCGTGTTATTTGGGCCGATTACTGTTGCGCTTTTCAATACTTATCGCACCATCGCGCGCGTGGCAGTGCAAGTTACCGCAATATTCAGCCATGCCTTGTGGCCAGAGTTTTCTCGGCTGTTCGGTGAAAAGGCAACAGCTGCGATTCATCAGATGTTTCGTCGCAGTGCGCTGCTAGGTGCGGCGCAGGCATTTTTGCTAAGTGCAATTCTTTATGGGGCAGCACCATTTTTGCTGCGCATCTGGACGAATAACAGTATCGAATTTGTGCCAAGTTTAATGTTGTTAATGTTGTTATACGCGGCCGTAGCAGGCGTTTGGCACGTTCCCAGAGTCTTGCTAATGGCGACCAATCAGCATGTTGGTTTAGCTTATTGGGCGCTTGCGGCTGGGGTGATTTCTATAGCTTTGGCTTGGTTACTTGGCGGTGCATTACATTTAAATGGCGTAGTGCTTGCAATGCTATTAAGTGAGTTGTTTGTTGCAATTGCCTGCGCATGGCTGGCTATTGCAGCAATGGCTGATGGCCATCCGAGAAAGGCTATGCAATGAGAATCGCACTTTCTACTCCAGGCAAATTTCACACTTTCGATTTGGCCAGAGAGCTCCATTCACGAGGGGCGCTAGCAGCCATATTCACTGGCTATCCAAGCTTTAAACTGAAAAACGAAAATGTGCCACAGGAAATGATTCGTACTTTCCCCTGGCTGCAAAGTTCGTATATGGCTTTTCCATGGAAGCAGCATTTACCACATTCAGTTATTCGGCAGTGGGAGCATTTGACCGCGATTACTTTTGGAAATTGGGTAGCTAAAAGTTTGCCAGAATGTGATCTTTATGTGGGTCTTTCTGGCTCTAGCCTTCCAGCAGGCAAAAGTGCCCATCAGCAAGGTGTGGCCTATGTTTGCGATCGCGGCTCTGCGCATATTCGTGTGCAAGATTGCTTGCTGCGCGAAGAGCATGCCTTGTGGAGTATGCCGTTTGCGGGCATTGACCCACGCACAATAGCACGCGAAGAAGCCGAGTATGCAGAGGCAGACATGATTACAGTGCCGTCCATTTTTGCCTATCGCTCATTTGTTAAACAAGGCATATCTGCGGAAAAGTTACGTCTGCTACCTTATGGAGTGAATGTGTCGCGCTTTCAGCCAGTAGCCGCACCAGGTGTAGAACGTTTTGATGTTTTATTTGTAGGCGCCATGAGCTTGCAAAAAGGCATTCAATATCTTGTGCAGGCTTACCAAAAAATTAACCATTCCAATAAATCGCTCACTTTTGTTGGCGCGCCATCACAAGAATTAATTCAAATGTTAAAAATACGCAATTTGTGGCCAGAAGACGCGAAAGTGCTAGGGCCTGTGCCACAAACTGAACTCAAAAACATCATGAGTCGTAGTCATGTGTTGGTATTGCCAAGTGTGCAAGATGGATTTGGTATGGTAATGGCGCAAGCGATGGCCTGCGCTTGCCCAGTGATTGCCAGCCGCAATACGGGCGGTGAGGATTTGTTCACTGATGGCAACGAAGGTTATATTGTGCCGATTCGCGATGTGAATGCACTTGCGGAGCGCTTGCAGCAACTTGCAGACAAGCCCGAACAGAGAGCAGCCATGGGCAAGCGCGCATTGGCGCGCGTGCAGAGCTTAGGTGGTTGGCATAACTATGGCGAAAATGCGATGGCTATTTATGCGGGGGTATTGCAGAAATGACAATTGCAAAATTTATCAGCACAACCTTGCTGTGGCTAACGCTGTTGGCTTTTGGCATGCAATTCCTGATAGATTTTTCTACAGATAATATTGCTGTCAACTGCATTGTACTCACTTCAGTATTAACTACATTGCTATATTTTCGTTGGAGCAAAGCGCTAGATACCCATCCTTTATCCAGTTTTGCAGTGTTTGGGTTTTGTGTTACTTCACAACTTGGCGCCTTGTTTGCACAGTCATTTACTTGGGTTTCATTAATCGAGAACCTGCGCCAGCCACTCATTACATTTTCCTTGCTGGCAATGTATCAAGGTATCGCATTGTTTTGTCATGGGCTATACCGCATGCTGTCATCAACTTCGGCTAACAACTCAGGTAAATCAGGTTTATTTCGTAGTATGTTAGGCGCACTTGGCGTTTATGCCACACCGTCAGTCATTAATATTTGGATTATGGGTGGAATAGGCGTATTTTCTTTATTATTATCTTATGTAAGTCCAGTGGCAAATGGTTTGAGTTTTCTTGCTTGGACACCATTTTTAATTCCGCTTTATGTACAGCAGTTAGGCCCAACTTACTGCAACGCTAAAAGAAACTATCTGTTTTTAGTTGCATATTCTGCCCTCGTTGCATTAATGGCGATGGCCTTTAATGCGCGCGGCATGATGCTAACGGGTCTTGCAACCGTTATGTTGTTGTTTTTATTAGTCGGCATGCGCAGCCATAAGGTAGTTAACGCGCCAATGTTATTGAAGTTTGGCATGATTAGTTTGTTTGCTGCGGTATTATCTTGGCCAGCATCCAATATGGTGACGGCCATGGTCATTGCCAGAAAAGACAAGTTTAAAGTGCCACTGACTGAAATGGTGACAAAAACGATTGATAATTTTCTCGACCCTGAAAAGCTTGCTGAATATAACAAAGGGGTAGCCGTTAAGGAGCTTCGTTCTTCATACGATGAAATCTATGTTGCAAATCCCATGGTTGCACGCTTTGTGATTACCAAATTCCATGACAATGCCATTTATTTTGCTGGAAAAATCTCTGATAAAGGGACAGATGAGGTATGGAGACTTAGTCAAGATTACTTTTGGGCAACACTACCGCAACCATGGCTTGACACGCTAAAAATCGATGTTGATAAAGATAAAATGTACTTCTCTATGGGTGATGTGTTAGTTAATCTCGCAGTAGGCCAGCCTTTGGGTGGCCAGAAAACAGGCTCTATATTTGGGCAAGGGTGGGCGATGTTTGGACAGATGTTCCCAGTGATTTATTTTTTTATGTGTTTGGTTTTGTTTGCGGTCATTGATGTATTTGCAATTCGCACAGCTACTGGTGCAGCTACTCTGTCAGTCATCGGTATGATACATGTCTGGCCTAACTTTCTGTTTGGCATCACGGCAGATTCGCTACACCACCTTTTTAATAGTGCTGTGCGCGGCGTAGTGCAGACTGTTATTTTATATGCCATTGTATTTGCTATCGCAAAATTACTATCCAACATGTATTTAAACCTCTCAAATGCTAAACCCATAGTTGATGTTGCGCTTATTGTTCAAAAATAATGAATATTGTTCTATTTTCTCATCCAGTTTTTCTCAACTCGCAAAGCATGCCGCGCTTTGCGCGCATGCTAGAGCAGGCTTATGTTGCGCGCGGCCATCAGGTGCAGATGTGGTCTCCGCAACCTAAGATTTACGCGTTAATTCCGCACGGACGCTTGTCTAAATGGGCAGGCTATATAGATCAGTATCTGCTATTTCCTTTATGGGTACGCAAGCACATAAGGCGACAACCTGCAGATACGTTGTATGTATTCTGTGACCAAGCGCTTGGGCCCTGGGTCTCTTTGGTTAAGCATAAGCCACATGTGGTGCATGTGCATGATTTGCTGGCTTTGCGCTCTGCTTTGGGCAGTGTGCCAGAAAATCCTACTGCCTGGTCTGGTCGCTTGTATCAGCGCTATATTCGACAAGGTTTCAAACAAGCTAAGCACTTCATTTCGATTTCGAATAAAACGCGTGAAGATTTGCATCACTTTGGCGAGGTAAATGCGGCAATATCCGAGGTAGTTTATAACGGCATCAATTACCCATACGCGCCAATGCCAAAAACCCAAGCGGCTATCATACTGGCACAAGCCAAGCTACCTGTGATGTCAGAAGGCATGTTGCTACACTTGGGTGGTAGTCAATGGTATAAAAATTTGGCAGGTGTTATTCAGCTTTATATTGAATATGCAAAAAACGAGGCAAAACCATTGCCTTTGTGGTGCGTTACACCAACCCCGAGTAAGAAAATACAATTGTTGCTAAAACAAGTGCCGCCGCAAGGCCAGGTATTGTTCATACAAGGCATTGATAACCAAGCTTTGCAGGCGACTTATTCATTGGCGCGCGCGTTTATATTCCCAAGTTTGGCGGAAGGCTTTGGCTGGCCGATTATTGAGGCGCAAGCCTGTGGCTGTCCTGTTTTAACCAGTGATGAAGCACCCATGAACGAGATTGGTGGTTCTGCCGCAAACTATATTCCAGTATTGAAAACTTTGGACGATGCGCAAACTTGGGCGATCAATGGCGCTACAAAATTGAAATCTCTACTAACAATGCCTGAGAAACAGCGCAAGAAATTGGTCAATGAGGGCATTGCCAATGTGGCGCGGTTTAACGCAGATGATGCGATTGAGGGCTACCTTAACATTTATAAGCAAGTATTGGCATTGTCGCAGGCGGGCAGCCATAGCAGTCTTGCATCAACATTTACTCGGAAAAAAGTCTCATGAAAGTTTTACATATTCTGCCATCAGTTGACCCAAAAGGCGGCGGCCCAATGGAAGGTGTAAAGCAATATGGGCGTCGATTTGAAGAACTTGGGCATCATGTGGAAGTGGTGACATTAGACGACCCTGCCGAGCCATATGTGGCAGAATTCCCACTTAAAGCATATGCACTCGGCCCAGCAATGGGGGGCTATCGTTATACGCCAAAGCTCGCGCAATGGCTTGAGGTCCACGCCAGAGATTACGACGCTATTATTGTAAATGGGCTATGGCAATATCATGGCTTTGGTGCTTGGCGTGTGTTACATCGTTTGCAAATACCTTATTTTGTCTTCACGCATGGCATGTTAGATCCATGGTTTAAACATACTTATCCGCTCAAACATATTAAGAAGTGGCTGTATTGGCCATGGGCGGAATATCGTTTGCTACGAGATGCTAGGGCGGTGCTGTTTACCTGTGAAGAAGAGCGCTTGCTGGCACGAAAATCTTTCTGGCTATATAAAGTGCGTGAGGCGGTGATTAATTATGGCACTGGCTCACCGCCCAATAATGAAGATTCTCTAAAAACCACATTTTTTGAATCGTACCCGCAACTTAAACACAAAAGGTTGTTTTTGTTTTTAAGCCGCATACATGAAAAAAAAGGCTGTGATGTACTGATTACAGCTTTTGCAAAAGTCGCCATGCAAGATGAAGACTTACATTTAGTCATGGCTGGGCCATGTCACAGCGATTTAATCAATAAACTGAAAGTACAAGCCAATCAACTAGGTATTGCGCACCGCATCACTTGGCCTGGCATGTTACAAGGGGATATGAAGTGGGGCGCTTTTTATGCAAGTGAAGCTTTTGTGCTATCGTCACATCAAGAAAATTTTGGCATTGCAGTGGCCGAGGCACTTGGTTGTGGCTTGCCTGTGTTGATTTCTGACAAAGTGAATATTTGGCGTGAAATTGCGGCCGATGGTGCGGGCATCGTAAATCCGGACACTATGGAAGGCACAGAAAAAACGTTGAAACAATGGCTAGCTATGACTGTAAATGGCCGTCACAAAATGGCTAAGCAAGCTAAAGTGACCTTTGAGCAACGTTTTACAGTAGATGCCATGGCAAAAAGTTTGATGACTACGATAGAGAAATTTTCAAGGGGTTATGTGTAAATGTTTAGCGATGGTCGCAATTTGTGGTTAGACCTTATTCGCGGCTGTAGCGCTCTGCTGGTATGTTTGGGACATTTACGCAATGCAATTCTGGTTGATTATTCAGAGTTGGTTCATTCAAATATTGCCATTAAAGCATTTTATGCACTCACCAGTTTTGGCCATCAGGCGGTGATGGTGTTTTTTGTGCTTAGCGGTTACTTTGTGGGGGGGGCAGTGTTGCGAACTGGTGCTAAATTTTCATGGGGAAGTTATCTCGCCTCACGCCTCACCCGTCTTTGGGTAGTGCTAATTCCGTGCCTTTTCATCACTTGGGGTGTTGGGCAAATATTTGTGCATTACGCGCCTGCAGTGCTGGCCGGTGTGAATTCCGACTTTTGGCACTCTGGGCCAAAACCTGGGGAATATTCAGCAGATTTCAGTACATTATTAGCTAACATTTTCTTTATGCAAACCATTGTCTCCCCAGTGTTTGGTCTCAATAGCCCGTTATGGAGTTTGGCAAATGAGTTCTGGTATTACATGCTGTTTCCACTGTTGGCCACTGTTGTTGGTTTTGTTGGGTCTGGCAAAAATCAGGCACGCATAGTAGCGCTTGTATTCGCCATGATAGTTGCGTGGTGCTTACCCATTGAGATGTTGTATGGATTTCTGATTTGGATGATGGGTGTTGCAGTTTATTACTTACAACCAACAATAAAAAAGTTTAACCAAAACACAATGGGTACTTTATTGCTTGCTGCGCTTGTATTATTTATCTTGGCTTTAACTTACTCAAAATCAATCAACCACACTCACATAATGCCATTGATGTCAGATTTTTTAATTGGACTGACATTTGCATTTTTATGTTTGATTTTGACTAAACAACCTTTCCCTAAGCGCCGCTTGCCATGGTTTGCACAGGGTTCGTTGTATCTCTCCGAAGTGTCGTATTCGCTTTATCTGTCGCACTTTCCCATGGTTGTGCTGATCGCTTCCCTTGCTTATCAATCACAAAAATCAGAGCCAACGGCTTTAGTTTTTGCGCAATTTTTTGTTTGGATTTTGCTGTTGCTAGGGTTGGCAGTGGCTTTGTGGTGGCTATTTGAATCGCGCACAACTTTTGTACGTAAAAAAGTGAGTGCTTTAGTAAACCCGTTGTTGATAAAACTTAAAATCGAGTAAATTAGGAGATTACAAATGGCGGAAAATATAGTAGATGACTATGGCTGGGCTTCAGACCAGGGGCCCCAATCGTGTGGTTATATTGCGCCGCGGATTCTTGAGTTGCTAAAGCAATTAAGTGTGAAGCGGGTGTTAGATCTTGGCGCGGGTAATGGCGCACTTTGTGCGCAGATTGCTTCTGCAGGTTATGAAGTAGCAGGTGTTGAATATGACAAAGCGGGTGTCGAGGTTGCTCGTAAGTCGCATCCTGAAATTCCCTTTTACAATTTTGGTGTTCAGGATGACCCTGCTAAGCTTCTGAGCCATGAGCAAGTTTTTGATGCTGTCGTATCAACGGAAGTCATCGAACATCTTTTCTCACCGCATCTGCTTCCGATATACGCCAGAGGCGTTCTGAGGCAAGGCAGTTATTTAGTTATCACCACGCCATATCATGGCTATCTAAAAAATCTCGCACTAGCCATTTTTGATAAGTGGGATCACCACCACACCGTGCTTTGGCATGGCGGGCATATTAAGTTTTGGAGCCGCGCAACACTCACGCATCTCCTTACTGAGCATGGTTTCAAAGTTGTCAATTTTTCTGGTGTTGGCCGCCTGCCATATTTGTGGAAGAGCATGGTGCTGGTTGCGCAAAAAACATAACCATGAATCAAATGAAAATAACTGTAGGATTTAATGAATGATTATTCAGGGGAACGACCCTTATACCCAGCCTTCATTTTCGTTCGGTAATCGCATACTGAGAGCATTGTGGGGCGTGGTGTGGCTACTATTGTTTCGCTCAAGCCCGCGCCCATTTCATGCTTGGCGCAGGCTGCTGTTGCGTTTATTCGGGGCAAAACTTGGCAGGCACGTTCATGTGTATCCCAATGTAAAAGTATGGGCACCTTGGCAGTTGATTATAGGCGATAAGGTAGGCATTGCCGATGGGGTTACGCTCTATAATATGGCGCTAATAGAAATTGGGGACCATTGTGTGGTTTCCCAAGGTGCGCACCTTTGTGGTGGAACGCACGATATTGATTCTGCAAATTTTCAGCTAGTCGCAAAACCAATAAAGCTGGAGAAAAATGTTTGGGTATGCGCAGAAGTTTTTATTGGACCTGGCGTGACAATTGCCGAGGGCTGCGTGCTAGGGGCGCGTGCCGTAGTGGTGAAAAGTATTGTTGAGCGTTGGTCAGTTTGGGCTGGCAATCCTGCCGTGATGAAAAGAATGCGCAAAAAGAAAGAGATGCAATGAGTGGAGTATCGGTACTTATCTTAACAAAGAATGAAGAGCAAGATCTTTCAGATTGTCTTAAGTCGGTTGAGTGGAGCGATGATATTCATGTGTTGGATTCTGAAAGCACTGATGAAACGGTAAAACTTGCTGAAAAAGCGGGTGCAATCGTTACAGTGAGGCCTTTTGATGGTTACGCATCTCAACGTAATTTTGGTCTAAAAAGATCATTCAAGCACGATTGGCTTTTAATACTAGATGCGGATGAGCGCATTACGCCAGAACTTGCTACCGAAATACTAGCGTTTGTTAAAACAGTGCCAACAAAAGTGGCTGGAGCACGCATGCGGCGGCGTGACATTTGGTGGGGGCGTTGGCTTAAACATGCACAGATTTCGCCATTTTATGTGCGCCTAGTGCGGGTTGGGCGCGCACATTATGAGCGTGAGATAAATGAAGTGTTAGTGGTGGAAGGTGATATTGCTGATTTGGCACAACCTTTTGATCATTATCCGTTTTCTAAGGGTTTAGACCATTGGATTGCTAAACACAATACTTATTCACGCATGGAAGCTGAAGTAATTGCCAAGGGTGCTTTAATCAATCCAAGTTGGCATATTGCTTTATTTGGTGATGATTTTAGTGAGCGACGCGTGCATCAAAAAGCTATTTTTTACCGATTGCCCGCACGACCCTTCATTAAATTTTTGTATATGTTGATTGCTCGCCGAGCGTTTCTTGATGGCTGGCCAGGTGTTCGTTATGCCATTCTACAAGCCATTTACGAGTACTTTATTGTACTTAAAACCAAAGAAATGCAGGCGTCTGTAGTAAAGCGAACCTAAAAATATAGATTTTTGGAATTCCAAGTAATTTTTCATAAGTGTTAAACCTGTCAATGGATATTCTCTTCCAAAAGATGGTTACAAATAGAAGTGTTTTTTAATTAGTATTTATAGTTCGTTCGGACTATATACAGTTCACGAAAGCGTCATTAGCCAAGACTAATATTCCTCTCATGGTAGTTGGAAGATGAATTAAGTCATCTTCTAGCAAGTTCCAGTTGTTTTGTAACCTTGAGAAGAGGCTAGTTGTGAAAATACTGCTTTACACCGTTAATTTTGCTCCAGAACCTACAGGCATCGGTAAATATTCAGGTGAAATGGCTGCTTGGTTAGCAGCCCAAGGTCATGAAGTGAGAGTGGTTGCAGCGCCCCCATACTACCCATTATGGAAACTAGGTGAGGGTTATGACAAGCCTTTATACCGTCGTGAGTTGTGGCAGGGTGTGGAAATCTGGCGCGCTCCATTATGGGTGCCTAGTAAACCTAATGGCATTACGCGAATATTGCATTTATTGTCATTCGCTATCTCATCGTTCCCAGTCATGTTAAGACAGGTTTTTTGGAAACCAAATATAGTTATGACAGTTGCCCCTGCTATGGTATGTGCTCCTACTGGGTGGCTAGTTGCTAGACTTTGTGGAGGTAAAGCTTGGCTGCACATTCAAGACTTTGAATTAGATGTGGCTTTTCAGATGGATCTTCTCAAAGGTAAGTTGCTTAAACAATGTATGTTTAGGGCAGAGCGCTGGCTACTAAGTTGGTTTGATGTTGTTTCTACGATCTCAAACAGAATGTTGGACAAGTTGCGCACGAAAGGTGTACTGGCAGGGCGTATGAGGTTTTTTCCAAATTGGGTCGATGTATCACATGTTTTTCCGCTAGAAGAACCTAGTAATTATCGCAAAGAACTTGGAATTGAGCCGGATGTTAAAGTGCTTTTGTTTTCAGGTACTTTGGGTGGTAAACAGGGCTTAATGGTGATTCCTGAAGCAGCTAGAAAACTTGCACATCGTAAAGATTTGATGTTTGTAGTTTGTGGCGAGGGAATGATGAAACCGCAACTAAAAGCAGCTAGCGCTGGGCTGGATAATATAAAGTTCTTACCTTTGCAGCCATTTGAACGTTTAGGGCAGTTGTTGGGCTTGGCTGATGTTCATTTGCTGCCACAGAGCCCTGAAGCAGCAGACTTGGTCTTACCATCAAAGCTTTCAGGTATGCTAGCCAGTGGAAAACCAGTGATTGCTACATGCCAGTTAGGTACCGAGATTGCTAAGTTTGTTTCAAAATGTGGTTTGGTTGTTCCTCCAGAAGATAGTGACGCACTTGTGGAAGCAATTGAAAGACTGTTTGATGATGATGTAGCAAGATTGCAATTTGGCGCTATAGCGAGAAATTATGCAAATGAAGTTTTTGATAAAAATAGTATATTGCAAAGGCTGGTAAGTCAATTGCACTTCATCACAGATATTGGATTGGTTAAACCCAGATAAGCTTGTAAAATCAAGTTAATAATAGTTGCAGGTAAAGCCAGCTAAGTCCCATGTTTTAATAGAGGTTTAGCTGGTTTTTTAATTTGAAAATATTTCTCAAAATATGATGTAGAATTAATTTCTCCAGTAACCAATATTTAAATTTCCCTTGCAACCTTTCCATGATGTATTAAAGCAACGTACACCTCAATTTGGTGCCACTAAGTTTATTATTGCCTTAAACTGCTTAGTTTTTGCAGCCATGCTTCTCAACGGGGCTGGTTTTTGGCACTCGCCAAATGGTGTGCAGCTTGCTTGGGGGGCAAACTTTGGCCCAGCCACCCAAGATGGGCAATGGTGGCGTTTAGCTAGTGCCATGTTTCTGCATTTCGGTGCGTTGCATCTGTTACTCAATATGTGGTCCCTATGGGATGCTGGTCAATTGGTTGAGCGCATGTATGGCCATACTCGGTTTATTTGTCTTTACGTTGTCAGCGGCTTATCGGGTAACCTAGTTTCACTCGTTTTTCAAGGAAATTCAGCTGTTTCTGGGGGTGCATCAGGTGCTATTTTTGGCATATATGGCGCATTACTTGTATTTCTTTGGCGTGAGCGCGCGGCGCTTAGCCTTCGTGAGTTTCGTTGGTTATTCTGGGGTGCTTTAGGGTTTGCTTTAGCCACGATTGTGTTAGGTTTTGTCATCCCTGGTATTGATAATGCGGCACATATTGGCGGATTTGTAACTGGTATTTTGATTGCTATTGTATTAGTACAACCAATCACGGCTAATATCATGCCTCAAAAAATCAGTATGGCCGCAGTTTCTGTGCTTGTAATAATGACTGCAGCGCTTACTCTAAACATTCCTGCGCCCAAATATCGCTGGAGCGATGAATTGTTGCTGCAGAATCAGATAAATGAATTTTTATATCAAGATCAAGCTATTAACCGCTCATGGCTAGAAATTATGCATGAAAGTAAACAAGGTGCTTTAACTGTTAACGAGATTGCTGGGCAAGTTGATTCTGCTATAAGTGAGCCTTATGAGGATAGCTTTGAGAAGTTGTCACGACTTCCTCATAACCCAGCTTTACCATCTGCCGTAAAGTTAGAAAGTCTTTTAAATTATGCTAAACAGCGTAAAGAAGAATCTAAGGCGCTAGCAACAGCTCTAAGGCAAAGAGATGTTAAGAACAACTCCCAAGCTACCCCCTAAAATTTGTTAGCCAAAGTAGTGATACTTTCTTCTTAATTAATCTCTGATGCGGCAATAAATTAAAATTTGAATTGTTGCATTATCAACTTATTTTTCGCGTAGCCCACGCCAACCTTTTTCGTACATACATGCAGCAAAGGCTCTAGTAAAGGTTTGTGTTTTTCTATCAGGTAGATGTGCGTCACCCAACTTTTCTGAGCATGCTGTCATGCTTAACTCGAGGGCATCGCGGTTACCGCCCATTTTCCACCAGGAGTTAATTTTATATTTTTCAAAGGCATTTATTGATGGTGCAGAGGTGGTTTCTTTTTTAATAGACTCAGTTTCTGTTTTGGAGCTAACTTCTGTAGTTTTGGTAGTATTTTCAGATTTGGGTAAAACTTCATTGCGGGAATTTTCAGTTTTTGAAACTATTTCTGTTTCGTTTGTTGTTTGATTAGGCATCCGATTATCTGAGCTGACGCTAGCTGTGGCAAATAACTCGCTATCGGGCAAACCAAGTGCATCTAGCTTTTGCACGACCCAGCCGTTATCCTCTAAGCACTTCTCAATAGCAGCTTCATTACCAGCGTTTTGACAGGTTTTTTTTGTAGCTTCTAAGTCTTTGGCGGATGCACCTCGTTTATAAGCAAACTCGCCGCAGTTTGTGGTAGTCAGCAAAATTAAACCCAAGCAAATTATATTTCTCATTCTTCAGTTCCTAAGCGTATTTATCTAGCAATTGTCTAGGCTAGAAATTATCACAAAAACCAGCTGTTGCACGAAACATACACTACGTAATTTGACGTATATCCTCGCTTCTTTCTTATAGTTAATCTCACACCTATCAAGTTAAGGCTTGAATTGCCTTGCATCTAGCCTTGTTAGCGAAATGCTGCATTTTATTTTAATTACATTTATAAGGAGTAAGAAAATGACTTTTAAGCTTAAAAAAAGCCTGATGTTGATATCACTTGCTGTAGCTTCGGCACTACCTGCTATGTCTGCCAATGCGGGTGCCACCATTTCATTTGGTGAAGACAAATCTCTCTCAGTGGGATTTGGTTTTATTACTAGCTACAGCTCAGTTGAAGATGCTGCAGCTGACGACAGCCGTTCTAATGACTTTGACTTAAATAGCGCGCGTTTGTATTTGTCAGGTTCATTTAATAAATACATTAAAGGCATGTTAAATACTGAAAGATCAGGTGGTGGAGATCAAGGTAACGTTGAGGTAATTGATGCAAACGTTCAATTTTACTTAACGCCTGAGATTGCTATTTGGGCAGGTCGCTTCTTATCCCCAAGTGATCGTGCAAATATGGCTGGTCCTTACTACTCTATGGGTGGTGGCTATTGGGCCAATATTGCATCGCGCTATGGTTGGAACGGCGGGATTATCGGTCGTGATGAAGGTGTGGCATTAGTGACTAGCTTTATGGAAGACCATTTGGCCATTTCGTTTGGTGCATTTAATGGTGATAACACGTTTAGATTTAGTGGTGTCGGTGCGCAATCAGAAGATAGTGCAGCAGCAGTAGCTTTAGATGCCGATGATAAATTGATGTATGCAGGTCGTTTGCAGTATGATTTTTGGGATGCTGAGCCAGGCTATTATGGAACTGGTAATTATTTTGGTGCTAAAGACATTTTAGCGATTGGTATTGCTGGTCGACAAAAAACTGATGGTGCAATTAGTCTGATTGATAAGGGCGACTATACCTCTTACAGCGTTGACTTCTTACTAGAGAAAAAAGATGTAGGTCCTGGTACATTCTCTGTTGAAGCGGCTTATTACGATTATGATACTGATGGTGTATTCTTGGCTGAAGAAGGTAAAGCTTATTCAGGCGCTATAGGCTATTTATTCAGCACGCCAGTAGGTTGGGGCCAGTTTATGCCTTTCGCACGTTACCAAAAGTTTGATTCAGATGCAGCAACAGCAAGCGAAACCAAAAAATGGGAAATTGGCACTAATTACGTCATAGCGCCGTATAACGCGTTAATCACAGCAGGTTATTCTGATACTAAAGTTTCAGGCTCTGATAGCACGAATGCGTTTACAGTGGCTTTACAAATGCAATTCTAATGCGTCTTTAGCTTTATTAAATAAGTTAATAGTTAAACAAAATGGCGAGCTATAAACAGCTCGTCATTTGTTTATAGGTTCAATGAACAGGCTTGGTTATTGTCCGCCAACCATTTGATGTACTTGGCAGACGAGACTTGAAATTGAAGCATTGTCAGAACCTTTTTCTAAGGGCTCAAATGGCATCACCCCTTTTTTAGAGCTTACCAATTTATTATTATGTTGGAAAAAATGGGTTGCTAGGACTTTGTAGGTATGCAATTTGCAATTAAATATGCTTGTAGAAACCTCTTCTATATATAACAAATTTTTTCCGTTAGGCGTATAGCTCTTTGGCTTGTTAAAAACGGTTTTAGTTGTGATAAAAGGCAAACCAGTAGATTCATTATACGAGTCCATATCGACTAGCAGCTCGTATTCTTTAGTCTTTTTAATAGATGTCCAATCAGCACTCATTACGTCAAATGAAACCAACACTGAAAGTACAAAAAAATGGCTTAAGTGTCTGTAATCATGAAATTTTTTATATTTTCTATGGTGATTCATTTATTACCTTCAAATAGTTACTTCAGAAGCAAACTAACACAAATTTAGCGAATAAGTTTAAAAACCACCTACGTAGTTTGACGTATTTCAAACAGCCTCACACACATCTAACCTAAGCGTATTGAAAAACTCAAATAAATTTTTAGTCGGGTTTTCATTGAGCAACTTTGTATAGATATTAATTTTATGACATTAGGCAAAATTAAGTAGGAGGGTAGAAATGAAAACAATCGTTAAGCTAGACTTAGATAAAAAGCCTTGGGAACAAGATGGTCAAATCCATAACCGTTGGCATCCAGATTTGCCGATGATTGCAATGGTTAAGCCTGGTGACGAATTTCGTGTGGAATGTATGGATTGGACAGGCGGACAGATCGGTAACAACGACAGTGCGAATGATGTCCGTGATGTAGATTTAACGCAAGTGCACTATTTGAGCGGCCCGATTGGCGTTGAAGGGGCTGAGCCTGGCGATTTGATGGTGGTTGAGATTTTAGACGTTGGTACGTTTGAAGACCAGCAATGGGGTTTTAATGGTATTTTTGCCAAAGAAAATGGCGGTGGCTTTTTAGTCGATCATTACCCGGATGCGCGTAAATCAATTTGGGATTTTCACGGCATTTTTACCACTTCACGCCATGTCCCTAACGTTAAATTTGCAGGCATCATGCACCCAGGTTTAATTGGTTGCTTGCCATCAAAAGAATTGCTAGAAACTTGGAACAAACGTGAAGGTGACTTGATTGCCACAGATCCTGACCGTGTGCCTGCCTTAGCATTACCTCCAGAACCAAAATCAGCGGTAATGGGTAAGCTATCAGTTGAGGCAGCGAAAAAAGCCTCTATGGAAGGCGCACGTACTGTGCCGCCACGCGATCACGGCGGTAACTGCGATATTAAAAATCTGACTAAAGGTTCAAAAGTTTATTTCCCTGTCTACGTTAAAGATGGAGGGCTCTCAATGGGCGACCTTCACTTTTCTCAAGGCGATGGGGAAATCACTTTCTGTGGTGCGATTGAAATGGCAGGTTATTTAGATTTAAAAGTCAGTTTGATTAAAGACGGTGTAAAAAAATACGGCATTAAAAATCCTATATTCCAACCAAGCGTACTCACGCCAACCTACAAAGACTACATCATTTTTGAAGGTATCTCTGTTGATGAGCAAGGCAAGCAGCATTACTTGGATGTGCATGTGGCATACCGTCAAGCTTGTTTAAATGCCATCGAGTACATGAAGAAATTTGGCTACAGCGGCGCCCAAGCACTGTCTATTTTAGGGACTGCGCCAGTAGAAGGTCATATCAGTGGCATTGTAGATATTCCCAATGCCTGTGCCACTTTATGGTTACCAACTGAAATTTTTGACTTCGATATGAAGCCGAATGCGGATGGACCAAAAGTGATGGTGAAGCAGGGCATTGATACGGCTAAAGCTTCATAAGGAGCTATTCAATGCCAATTTATGAATATGAATGTGATTCTTGCGGTGTGTTTACAGCATTAAGAAAAATGAGTGAATCAAGTGAACCTGCCTGCTGTGATGAATGTGGTTGCGAGAGTCCACGCATTTTATCTGTACCGAGATTGGCTGTAATGGGGAAAACACAACGTGAAGCGCATGAGCGCAATGAAAAATCTGCAAATGAACCAAGAGTAGGTAAACGCTCAAGTTGTGGTTGTATGGGTTCTCACACTTGTAAAACAAATGCAGATGGCAGCAAAGTTAAATCGACACAAAAGGTAAACCCTGCCACTGGCGCACCAGCCCTTCAGATGCAGACGAAAAAAACAGCTAGACCTTGGATGTTAGGTCATTAAGGGATGTTAGGTCATTAAGTTGTTTTGAATTAAATAAAGTTTTTAGTTTTAGTGTAATCAAAGCGTAGTAAATCGTAAGTTAATTTTTTGTTTTTTTATTAGGAGACACAGTATGAGTACCTTTAATAGACGTGGTTTTATGAAAGCAGGGGGCACGCTCGTTGGCGCTTTGTTAGCGGCTGGTATTTTAACAACGAATGCTTTAGCTGCTGCTGATACATCAACAGCTAAAGTGATGACAACAGGATTGGCCGTCACTGACACGACTGTAAAAGTGGGCATTTTGCATTCTGCCACTGGCACGATGGCGATTAGTGAAACAGGTTCTATCCAAGCTGAGAAATTGGCCATTGAACAAATTAATGCCATGGGTGGTATCTTGGGCCGTAAGATTGAAGTGATTCAAGAAGACGGCGCTTCAGATTGGCCAACATTTGCAGAAAAAGCAAAAAAATTACTTGCTTCAGACAAAGTAGCAGCAGTAATGGGTTGCTGGACATCAGCATCTCGTAAAGCGGCACTACCAGTGTTTGAAAAAGAAAATGGCTTGCTGTTTTATCCAACCTTCTACGAGGGCTTAGAGCAATCTAAAAACGTGTTCTACACAGGCCAAGAAGCGACACAACAAATTCTTGCTGGCTTAGATTGGATTGCTAAAGAGAAAAAAGCAAAAAGCTTTTATTTGATTGGTTCTGACTACATTTGGCCACGTACTTCAATGAAAATCGCACGTAAACATATTGAAAGAAACCTTAAAGGAAAAGTGGTAGGCGAAGAGTATATTGCTTTAGGGGATACACAATTTGGTTCTGTGATTAACAAAATCAAACTGAAAAAACCTGATGTGATTTATGCAGCGGTAGTTGGTGGTAGTAACGTTGCATGGTTCAAACAATTAAATGCTGCAGGTTTGAACTCAGCTAAACAAACGATGTTGACTATCTCTGTAACAGAGGATGAAGTGTTGGGTATTGGCGGTGAAAACTTGGCTGGTTTCTACTCAGCGATGAAATACTTCCAATCACAAACTAATCCAGAGAACGTTAAATTTGTAGCGGCCTTCAAAGCTAAATATGGTAAAGATGCGGTGATTGGTGACGTAACACAAGCTGCTTATTTAGGTCCATGGCTCTATAAAGCTGCTGTTGAACGTGCAGGTAGTTTCGACGTAGATAAAGTACAAGCTGCATTACCTGGTTATGTGTTTAAAGATGCGCCAGAAGGTTCAGTAACCGTAGAGAAAAACCATCACTTAACGACCAAGTTACGCATTGGTGAATGGGGCAAAGATGGTCAAGCCAAAGTGGTATACACGTCTGGCTACATCAAACCAGATCCATTTCCAAAAGGTTATCAATAGTCTAGTAGTGGTTTAAAGACACGGCAGCTTTAGTATAGGCTGCCGCAGTCTGTAAATAGTCAGTGTACAAGCAGAGTTATTTTCTAGTAG